>CAZYEZ010000053.1:1634-13811 GCA_964646775.1 uncultured Chitinophagaceae bacterium
AAACCTGAAGTCCAGATGCAAAGAAAACAGGTTCGATCGGGCCACTGGGGATCTCGTGATTCATCCAGCGGAAAAGGGGAAAACTCTTTGCGCAAAGCAGCCAATCCCCCCCGAAATACTCCACGGGGCAGGGTATAAAATGGCCTACTGACATCAATAGAGGTGGAATAACCAGGACGAAGATTCCTTGGCTACGATGGCTGGCGAAGCCATGAGAAAGCCATGAGAAAGCCATGACGAAGCCATGAGAAAGCCATGACGAAGCCATGCTAACCGGCCGCATTATGCTTCCTATGGGCTACCTGTGCTTCCATTCCGCTTCAAAGTCCGAAAAACGGGGATGCTGGCGGTCTTTCTCGGAGATAATCGCCAGATCGGGGGGGACTTTCCAATCGATGTTGAGTTGCTCATCATCGAGGCGAATACCGCCTTCGCTGGCCGGGTCATAGTAGCTGTCGCACTTGTACATAACCTCAGCTTCCTCGGAGAGCACAGAATACCCGTGGGCAAATCCGGGAGGAATGTAAAACTGTTTCTTGTTCTCGGCCGATAACTCAATCCCATACCATTTGCCGTAAGTGGGCTGATCCGGTCTTAGATCCACCGCTACGTCCCAAATCATCCCCGATAAGGCCCGGATGAGTTTGGCTTGGGCATGGGGAGGGTGTTGGAAATGGAGCCCCCGTATGACGCCTTTGCGAGACCAAGCTTGATTGTCCTGAACGAAGGGTCGCTGAATGCCCGTCTGACTTGAAAATCGGTCTTGCTGAAAGCTTTCGAAAAAATAGCCTCGGTCGTCGCGAAAAATCCGGGGTTCAAAAATAAACAGTCCTTCAAAAGGGGTAGGGATGCAGGTCATGATAGGCGGTTTTGAGAAAGGGCGTCGATGAAGGTTTTACGGATAAAATCTAGCTCTTCGCCCCGGAGCTCCGTATGGATAGGCAGAGAAAGCACTTGGCCACTTAGCGCTTCGGTTATGGGAAGGACGGCCCGATCGGGTTGGAAAGCGGCCAACATCGGCTGTTTATGACAGGCGATGGGGTAGTAGATCATCGTGGGAACGCCCTTATCGGCCATATAAGCCTGAACCCCCGCGCGGTCATAGCCTTCCAGTTTTATGGTATACTGATGGAAGACATGGTCGGCATAGGGTGCTCGTCGAGGCGTCGTTATACCATCGAGGGAAGAAAAGGCCTGATCGTAGTAGGCCGCTACCTCTTTCCTGGCTTGGTTGTATTCATCGAGATGTCGCAGTTTGACGCGAAGGATGGCCGCCTGAATGCTATCAAGTCGGGAGTTGCAGCCGACGACTTCATGGTAGTAGCGCTTCTTTTGGCCGTGATTTGCAATCATGGAAAGAAGAGCCGCCCGGTTCGGATCTCGCGTAAACATGGCCCCACCATCTCCGTAGGCGCCAAGATTTTTAGAGGGAAAGAAGGACGTGCACCCGATTTCACCCATGGTGCCTGTCCTTGCCCAACGTCCGTTCGCATAACGGTATCGGCCTCCTAAGGCCTGGGCATTATCCTCGATAATGGTTAACTGGTGTTCGTTGGCCAGCTGCTGGATTTCTTCCATGGGGGCCGATTGCCCGTACAGATGGACGGGAATGATGGCACGGGACCTAGGGGTAATTTGGGATTTCAAGGACTGGGGATCCATCGTAAAATAATCTGGGTCCACATCCACGAACACAGGCTTTAATCCAAGTAGGGCAATGACCTCTACCGTGGCGATATATGTAAAGGAGGGGGTAAGCACCTCGTCACCGGGGCGGAGTCCCAGCGACATCAAAGCGATCTGCAAAGCGTCGGTTCCATTTCCGCAAGGTATGACTTCTGCGCCGCCCAGGTATTCGCCTAGTTCGGTTGCAAATTGGCGGACATCTTCGCCGCCAATAAATGCCGTGCTCTGGATGACCCGAGCCATGGCTTGATCCACTTCGGTTTTTATTTTTTGGTATTGACGCGAAAGGTCTACCATCTGAATTTTGTGCATGGGAATCGTAAATCGGATAGCAAACCTAGGTATTGTCGCTGATTTCGCCAAGGACTTGGTGGATGGGTAAACCTAAATTTTCCTACCTTCACCCCGGCAAATGATTCTACGATGAAACCTTGGCTGATTGCTGTTCTCTTATTGCTTGGAACCTGTTTTCACGTCAGCGCCCAGGATGATCTATTTGGCGTCGAACGCAGGCCTCCGAGGAAAGGGTGGGTGTTTTCCGTGAACGGAAACTTAGATCTGCCGGGTGGGGATATGAAGGATCGGTTTGGGACCAGTTATCGGGTAGGGGGTGGTGTTTTATATAAGAGCTCAGGAAACTGGTTGCTGGGTCCCAAGATAGATTTTATATCTGGAGGCATAATTCGTGAAGACTCGCTATTGATAAATATTCGAGATAAAGACAAGCTTTTTATCGGCCAGGATGGGCAGCGATTAAACATTAAAATCTACGAAAGAGGCTATTTGGTAGGTTTTCAAGCGGGAAAGATTCTTTCCTTAGGGGATCGGAAGAATCCAGACAAGGGAATATTAATTCTTTCCACCCTTGGTTTTATGCAGCATAAGATTCATTTTTTTGATCGAGAAGATAAGATTTTAGCCCTCGGCAAGGAAGAGCGGAAAGGTTATGATCGGCTTGCCAATGGCCTGTTCTGGGAGCAATACATCGGTTATAACCATTTTGCCCAGAATGGTCTGGTGAACTTTCATATAGGCCTGGATTTTACCGCTGGATTCACCCAAGGAAGAAGAGACTTCAACTACGATCTTCGGCGACCGGGCCTTGAGAAGCGATTGGATCTGTTTTTTGGGCTTCGAGGCGGATGGTATATTCCCATCTTCCGTAAGAAGACCGAGGAGATATATTTTGAATAATGTTTAGACTTTCTGTTGCAAGGTCTGCTTATACTCATGGCAAAACTAGCCTACCGCGTATTTCTATTCCTTTATGGCAGCTTGGCTCAATGCCTGGCCGTTTTCGGAGGTAAACCGCGTCAATTTGTTCAGGGACGCAAGGGGCAACACCGACGCATCGTCCAGGATATGGAAGCTGAGTCTCGGCCCCGAATTTGGGTACATTGCGCCTCCCTAGGGGAATATGAACAGGCGCGGCCCGTATTGGATGCGCTTCGTCAAACACATCCCCATTACGCCTTGGTGCTAAGCTTTTTTTCGCCTTCGGGTTTTGAAGCGGTCAAAGGAAAGGCCGCCGCCGATTATGTCTACTATCTGCCCCTTGACCATCCCCGCTCATCCATCGCGTTTATTGATACCCTCCGCCCCGAGCTTGGGATATTCGTCAAGTACGAGTTTTGGCATTACTATATTGTCGGAATGAAGCAACGGGGTATCCCTTTAGTGCTTATATCCGCTTATTTTCGACCAGGGCAGGTTTTTTTTCGTCGATGGGGTGGATTTTTCCGAGACCTGCTTCATGGCTTTCGCAGCATCTATGTTCAGGATGAAGACTCCCGCCAGCGATTGCTTGCATGGGGCATCCATCAGGTGGAGGTGGCCGGGGACACCCGATTTGACCGCGTGTTGGCCCTTCGGGATCAGGGGCTAGAGGTCCTAGACCCAATCCGGCCTTTTCTAGACCATCCTCGACTTCTTGTAGCCGGAAGTACCTGGCCCGCCGATGAGAAATTTTTAGAGGAGCTCATGGCAAAGCTTGGGGCCGGCTGGAAACTCTTGATTGCCCCCCATCAATGGGATGAAAAACGGTTAAATCGATTGGAAGCGCAGTTCCCCGGGGCGGTTCGATATTCGGGAAACCCAAGCGCTGAACACCTTGGCAGTGCTTCAGTACTGCTGATGGATCAAATGGGATGGTTGTCCCGCCTGTATTCAGCAGGCTACTTAGCCTGGGTTGGTGGAGGGTTTGGGCGCACGGGAGTGCATAACCTCTTGGAGGCCGCGGTTTGGTCGATCCCTGTGGCGCATGGGCCCCAATACCGGGATTTTAGAGAAGCCAAGGAGCTCGCAGCTCAAGGCGCCACCTTGGTGACGGATTCGCCAAATAGACTTGCCGAAGCCTTGACTCAGTGGACCCAGCACCCAGATCAGTGGGCTGCTCGAGGCAGAAAGGGTTATCTTTACGTTCAGGATGGGGCCGGCGCAACGCAAAAAATCTTAAGCGGAATCAATGCGTGGCTGATTCCTGCTGGGAAAGCTTGACCCCCTTGGCTTGCGATCACGGAAAGGGAAGATAGAAGGATGAAACATGCATGGGAGGCCGCCTTCGGCACCTAGTCAGAAGCCTCGGTTTGCAGCCGCAGAAGTTGGCCCTTTCTTTTAATCAGCATGCGGTAGTCCCATTGGATTTTCTGAGCAAGGTTCAACCATCGACGAAGATCCTCTTCCTCGATTTGGTCGGAGTTGGTATAAAAGATGGATGCATCTTTAAATTTCTTTCCTTTTTCCTGAAGTTTAGGCTCATGGAAGTCGGCACCACTCCAGAACATAAGGCGCCAACCCTTTTTTTGTTTGCTATACCCTACGATGGGGTTCCCCTGAATGAACCAGACCGGATGCCTATGCCATATTTTATTTTCGGCCCCCGGTAGATGCTTACAGATCAGTGTTGCCAGTAAATCACAAATTTTCCGGTCTTCATTTTCATAGAGATCGTTAAAAGCCAGCAGTTCTGCATTCATGGCAATGGGGTTTAAATTCGGGTTAGGACGGGTTAGGAAATTGTGCGGCAAGAAGCGCATAGAATGATTGTACGGCAGGATCTTCGTCCTTCCATCCTAAGGGGTCATGAACCTGCTCTTCGATCCATTGAAGGGCCGAGGCATAGTCCTCAAATTGATTAATCTTATCCAGAACGCGATGATACTGATCCACCTGGCCGGAAAATAGATCCTGAATAAACCCAAAGCCCTCATTTAAAGAAATCCGGTGCCGAATATCGCGGTTTGCAGCGCGATTCGATTCGCTTTGCTGAAAAGTAGGGGGATGGGCCAAAGCGGCGGCGCCGGGCTCATAAACCTGTTGAGGCTTGGGCCGCAGGGCGGGCGTTGGCGCGGTTTGCGATGGCTTAGGCAAAGGGGTGTTTTTGGGCGCCTCAGGGGAAGAGGTGGTTGGACTTTCCGTTTTCTCTTCGCTCATCCCAACCATTGGGGGCTTTACCTCTTGACGATGACCTGGAGGCGTCGCCGATGCCGGCGCGGGGCGGAACAAGCGAACCTGTTCATAAAGGAGGCGAATCTCTTCGAGCAAGGTATCCTGATCCAAGGGGCCAAAAGGGGATCGGCCTGCGATCGACTCCAGCTTTTTTATCTGTGCAATCATCTCTTCCATGTTCATGCTTTCTACGTTCATGCTTTCATCAAATTTAATCACTAAGGGGCGGAATTCCTCTTGATCAAACTGAAATCTTGATTCCTCCTCAAATCCTTCTTGACGCATGGTAGATCGACAGGCTCCTGATGAAGATCTGCGGTCCGATAGGGGAAGGATTCATCGGGCTGACTTCCTTGAACTAAAGAAAATTCCTGTAAATTGGCCTTATATTTGACGAATTTTTTCTCATGATGCGCCTACGAAGCTCCTGCGTTATCCTTTTTTTGGCATTGGGTTTACCTTATGCGGCGAAGGCACAAATCGATTCGGTCTGGACGCTAAGGCAATCCATTCTCTTTGCCTTAAAGCATAATATTACCATTCAGCAGTCTGTATTGAATGAACGGCGGGCGGCACTTCAGCTTCAGCAGACTCGCCTCTCACAGATTCCTTCGGTTTATGCGAACACGAACTATGGAATATCGAGAGGCCGATCCGTCGATCCGACGACCAACCTTTTTGTGGAAGGCGTGAGTTATAACTTTCTAAGCTTTAGCGGTACGGCCGATGTACTTTTATTCGGCTGGTTTCAAAAGCGGCATCAGATCGCCGAAAACCAGTGGCAGCAAAAGGCTGCCGAAGCTGATATGGATCAGGCCAAAGACGATGTAAGCTTAAATGTGGCAGCCGGCTATTTGCGGGCGCTGCTGGCTCGGGAGCAAATACGGGTCAGCGAGCGGCAAGTGAGCCTATCGGAGGCGCAGCTGGAACAAACACGGCAGTTTGCGCGGGCTGGACGGGTCCCCGAGCTCGATGTGGCGCAACTGGAGTCCCAGCTGGCGAGCGACTCTGCCCGCCTGATTGGTGCAATTATGGATTACGAGAACGCCATTCTGGATATCAAGGCTTTGCTGAACCTGGATTTCTCGACCCCCTATAAGTTGGAAGTTTCGCAGCTTCGTGTCGATGATCAGTTGAGCTTGTTGGCGCTCACCCCTCAGCAGGTATATGCAGAGGCAAGCCGGCATATGGGTTCCATTCAGGCAAGTCACTATCGAATGATGGCGGCAGAAAAAGCCTTGCAAGCCTCGCGGTCCCGCCTTCTTCCGACCTTGTCGCTTTCCGGACAGATTGGGACAAACTACGCCTCGACAGTTCAGGACGTGGCGGCGATACGACCAACGGGAACTTGGCTCCCGACGCCTTATTACGTGGGCGGCCCAGATAGTTTGCTGCCGGTCATGCAGCCTGGAGCGGAAATCGAATACGTGGATCGCCCAGTTCGCATGCAGTTTGAGGATAACTTCCGCCAGACCATTGCCCTTCAACTCAATATTCCGCTGTTTAATGGATGGCAGGCGCAGCATAATGTGAAACAGGCAAAAATACAGCGGGAGATCGAATCGCTGCAAAGGGCGCAAGCCGTGCTGAATCTCAAGCAAAGCGTTTTCAAAGCATACAGCGATGCCCGGCTTGCGATTTCTAAGTATCAGGCTGCACTACGGGCAGCGGATGCGGCTCAGCGAGCCCTGGATTTTGCCGAAAAGAGATATGAAGTCGGCCTGACCAATACCGTAGAGTATCTTACCACGAGAAATGCACAGTATAGAGCCGCCTCCGAGTTGGCTAGTTCAAAATATGACTTGATCTTCAAGCTTAAAGTGGTGGACTATTATATGGGGAAAGAAATCAAGATCTAATGCAGGAAAAGGTAAAGTCCGTCCTTTTGTCGGCGGCAGGTAAAGCAGGAGCGCTCATGAAGGAGCGTTTTGATGGTCCTTTTAAAATAGAGAATAAAGAAGGTCGCAACAACCTGGTAACGGAAGTGGACCTGGCCTGTGAGAAAGTAATCGTCGATGAGATTCGCGCTCATTTTCCGGATCATTCCATTCTCGGTGAAGAGGGTGGGGGTTCAGGAGAGAACGCGGATTGCCGTTGGATTATAGATCCCATTGACGGGACAACGAATTTTGCAAGGGGGATCCCCCTTTTTGTGGTGAGCATCGGCTGGGAAAGAAACGGAGAGGTCGAAGCAGGGGTGGTGTTCAACCCGGTTATGGAGGAGCTGTATTTTGCTCAGCGTGGCCAAGGTGCTTGGCGTAATGATCAACCGATACAGGTATCTGGGCATGATAAACTGGAAACTTCGTTTCTGGTTACCGGCTTTCCTTATCATTGGCCAAAGGAAGAAGGGAATGGTCCCATGGACGTGTTTGCTGATTTGGTTCAGGATGGCGTGCCGGTGCGCAGGTTAGGATCTGCGGCCTTAGATCTCTGTTGGGTCGCCTGCGGACGCTTTGAAGGATTTTGGGAGTATAATCTCCAGCCCTGGGATATTGCCGCGGGTTATCTGATGGTCGAAGAGGCCGGGGGAAAAGTAACGAACTTTCTAGGAGCGCGCGGCAAGGTGAGTGACAAGCAAACGCTGGCCACCAATGGACATATCCATGAGGCTTTAAGGCAGCGCATCGCGGTTCACCTCCGAAATTCGGGCTCAACGACTAAATAAAATGGATTTTAATGGCGGATAATCATAAACAAGGGGAAGGCGGACGGACAGAAATTCAGGAAGTCGGCGAATTTGGGCTCATAGATATACTGACCGGATCCATGGAGCAAAAGCAGGCCGGAACAGTGCTGGGCGTCGGCGATGACGGGGCGGTCCTGGATCCCTTTGGCAGGCAAACGGTATTGAGCACAGATTTGCTGCTGGAAGGGGTGCATTTTGATCTTATGTATATGCCCTTGGCGCATCTCGGCTATAAGGCCATTGTGGTCAATCTTTCGGATATCTATGCCATGATGGCCCAACCCAGTCAGGTGCTTTTTAGCCTGGGCGTTTCCAATCGATTTTCCGTCGAAGCCGTGCAGGAACTTTATAAAGGTGTTCATGCCGCCTGCGAGACCTATGGCGTGGATCTGGTCGGCGGCGATACCAGCACCAGTCAGAAAGGGCTGGTTTTAAGCGTCACCGCGATCGGGGAAGTAGATCCAGGTCAATATGTAACCCGTCAAGGAGCGCGTCCGGGAGATCTCATCGTGGTAAGTGGAGACCTGGGCGGCGCCTATTTTGGATTGCAGCTCCTGGAACGGGAGAAACGCTTATTCCTGGAGAATCCTTCGCTGCAGCCGGATTTGGAAGACCGAAAATACATTCTTGGCCGAATATTAAAACCCGAAGCTCGGCGGGATGTGGTCGAATGGTTGAATGCGGAGTCGATCACGCCCAGGGCGATGATTGATATAAGCGATGGCCTAAGTTCAGACCTGCTCCATATTTGTAAACGAAGTCAGGTGGGTGCCTGCATTTATGAAGATCAGATTCCCATTCATGCAGATACAGCCGCCATGGCGGAGCGCTTTGGAATACCGGCCCTAACGGCGGCATTAAGTGGTGGAGAAGATTACGAATTGCTGTTTACCGTATCTGCGGAGCATCAGCCTAAAATTGCCGCCAACAAAAGCTTGCATATCATTGGAGAGGTGCTTGCTTCCTCGCAGGGGGTTCATTTGGAAACCCGGGGAGGAAATCGTCATGACCTCCAGGCACAGGGCTGGAATGCATTCCCTCGTAAAAAAGAATAATTCCCCTAGGCTGGGTAATAATTTTTTGTATTTTAGAGACTTAAATTTTGACATTCATGAGGCCTTGGAAATCTATCTTTTGGACTTTTAGTTGTTTTGTTGCCTTGTCTTTCGTTGTGGTGTATTCGTCCTGTGAAAAGGACAGCTGCCTGGAATTGCAATGTAAAAATGAAGGCGTCTGCACCAATGGCTTCTGCCAGTGCCCTACCGGTTATGAGGGGACAGAATGCGAATTCGAGGTTGCTACGGCATTTTTGGGCCGTTATTATGGCAACACCAAGTGTGATATGGCACCGCCCACTATAGATTCGGTGAGCATAAACTTGCTAGAGTCTCCCAATGTGATTTCCATCTACCATTTTGGCTCAGATCAAACCGTTGAAGGAATTGTAGAAGGAAATAAAATGACTTCTTTCAAATCAGATTACTTTACCGATGTCACGCTTTCACTAAACGAAGGGAAGAATCTGATTTTATACATGGAATCCCTAAAAGGGGAGCATATTTCGGTTTGCACCTTTGCCGGCAGCAAAGAGTAAAGCTTCTCATGGACGCGCGGGCGAATCAACGCCTAGACGGATTCTTTGCCTAAGCTTTTTGTATCTTTAACCCCGCGATGATGCTCGCTTTTATCGGGGGAATCGGAATCGGCATGGCGCCGGAGTCCTAGACTTTTGGTTTCCCGATAGGGCAGCCTTTCTGGAAATTTGACTTAATTATGTATTGCCCATGTCCATTCGAGTAGAAGACTTGTCCAAATGGTATGGTCCCCAAAAAGCGGTGGACTCGATCAGCTTCTCCTTAGGGAAAGGGGAGATCGTAGGTTTTCTCGGTCCCAACGGTGCCGGGAAGTCCACGACCATGAAAATTCTAAGTACATACCTGCCTGCTAGCTCCGGAAAAGCATACCTATGCGATTACGCCGTAGATGAGCAGCCCATGGAGGTACGCCGTCGTCTGGGATATCTGCCGGAATCTAATCCCTTGTATCTCGATATGTATGTGCGGGAGTATTTGCAGTTTACGGCCCAAATTCACCGACTTGGAAAATCGGCCCGAACACGCATTCAAGAGATGATTGAGCTCACGGGGCTCGGAAAGGAGGCGCATAAGAAAATTGGCGCGCTTTCTAAAGGGTATCGGCAAAGGGTGGGCATCGCCCAGGCGATGCTTCATGACCCGGAGGTATTGATTATGGATGAGCCGACGACGGGATTGGACCCCAATCAGATCGTAGAGATCCGCGAATTAATCCAAAGAATAGGAAAAGAGAAAACAGTGCTTCTCTCCACACATATCATGCAAGAAGTCCAGGCAATGTGCTCGCGGGTCATTATCATCCACGGAGGGAAGCTTGTGGCCGATGCCCCCTTGGATCAATTAAGCCCGGGAGATCAGCAAGCTGAAATTTTATTGATCCTCTTCGAGGGACCGGTTGCCCTATCTTGGTTTGATGGATTCGAGGGCATTGAATCCATCGAAATGCAAGAGGGGAAGCGCTTTCGGATACATACCCATCGCGGACCTGCGTTAAAGCAGGAAATCATGCGCAAGGCCTTGAAAGATGAACGGGTGATTAGTGAAATAGGTTCCCAATCCCAAGGCCTAGAAGAGGTATTTAGGTCGCTGACAAAACAGCCTTCGGCAAGTTCCGAACCGGCTGGATAAGCCCATGAACCGGATCAATGGCTATCCGGAGCAAACGCCAAAGTGAGGGAGATGATCAAGGAGGCGCTGGGAAGTGACGGGGTAAAAGAAATCGTCAAATTGGGTAGATGGTATCGAATCTGAACAGGATCTTTTCGATGAAGACTATCTTGCTAGAATCAATCAAGTAAAACTTCCCAACAGAAATTCAATTGCTGCCACAGCTCCTGACGAAGGTGATTAGTGGAATCAGGAAAGGGAACCGGGTAAAGGGTATTAACTTTACCTAGGAAATGCAAGTCGGGAACGATATAATAACCGTGATGCCTATGATGTCCTGAAAAGCGAAGTTTATGAAGAGATGGCCGGGGCCCTGACCAATTTGATAGGGGATGTCCACAGGGAGTTTAAAGCAGATGATGTACTGGGGATCAACTTTGAGCTAAAAGCATTTTACGACATCCTGAAGATGCTATGCGAAAAATACGATTTTACCTATCCTGAAGATAGGCTGCTTGATTTGTCAAAATCTGTGAAGGCAATCGTTGACCATCAAACCCGATTTCCAGACTGGAACAATCGAGAGGACATCAAATCTGCATTGAAAGTGGAGTGGATATGGATACTGGATGAATTCGGGTATCCGCCCGTGGAACGGGATGAAATATAGGTGGAATTTTTGAGCAGGCGGAGCATTTCAAGAAAAACAGAAGTAAAGACCTCATGATAAAATGACAATGACCAACGACACCCAAATCAAATGCCCAGGCTGCGGCATTTCCATTGATGTGCAGGACATCCTTGCCCATCAGTTGGAAGAAGAAATTAAACAAAAGTATCAAACACAATTAGCGGTCGAACGCCAGCGTTATGAACTGGATCAGAAAAAACTTCAACAGGAGCGAGAGGCTTTTGAACAAAAGAAGAAACAAGAAAATGAACTGTTCCAGCAACGTTTGGATACCAAACTTCGCGAGGAGCGCAAGGCCATTGAAGATCAATTAAAAACCAAGTTGGCAGAAGAACAAGCTGACCAGTTTCAAGCCTTGCAGCGTGAACTTAACGATAAATCGGAACAAATCAAGGAACTCAATCGGGCCAAAGCCGATATCGAGCGGCTGAAACGCGAAAAAGACGAATTGCGGGAAGCCGTGGAGCTTGATCTGCAACGGCGGATGAACGAGCAGTTGCAAACAGAACGCGAGCGAATCAAGAAGCTGGAGGAAGAAAAGAACGAGTTGAAACTTCGGGAACTTCAAAAACAACTGGACGACCAGAAAAAGCTGACCGAAGAAATGAAG
Organism: uncultured Chitinophagaceae bacterium; assembly: GCA_964646775.1. Classification (GTDB taxonomy): domain Bacteria; phylum Bacteroidota; class Bacteroidia; order Chitinophagales; family Chitinophagaceae; genus CAYPQN01. The sequence goes on from CAZYEZ010000053.1 coordinate 13,460, forward strand.
CGCAAGCAGGAGCAGGGTTCCATGCAGTTGCAGGGGGAGGTGCAGGAACTGGCCATAGAAGAGTGGTTGGTCATGTAATTCCCGCTTGACAACATCGAAGAGGTCAAGAAAGGGGCGCGTGGCGGCGACTGTATACAGGTGGTCAATACCCATCATCGAGTGAATTGCGGACGTATTTACTACGAGAGTAAGCGTACCAAGGATTTTCAGCCAAGCTGGATAGAGAAATTCAAAACCGATATGCGGGAAAAAGGTGCGGATGTGGGTGTGCTGGTTACCGATGCAATGCCTGCCGGATTTGAACGCATGGGCATCAAGGACGGGGTGTGGATCTGTACCTATGAAGAGTTCA
>CAZYEZ010000054.1:0-13594 GCA_964646775.1 uncultured Chitinophagaceae bacterium
AGAGCCCGCACAGTATAGGCGCCCAGCATGAGCCGGGATGCCGGTATACTGGGCCCAGTTTTCGCCATCATCGACGCTATACCATACGCCTTCTCCACCGGTGGGGTCAACCAGTATAAGGGTATTGATAAAATGGGAAAGGTACAGGGGACCTCCAGGCAGGCTAGTATTAATGGTTTTTTCGACCCAAAGCTCATCTTTGCCGGTCTTATAAATCAGGCGGCGGTTCATGTCGTCGTAGGCGAAGACCGTCCCTTTGCTTAATTGGGTAAAGCTGGTAACATAAAGCGTCCCCTGGATGTCTTCATGAAAAGCATTCTCTGTACGCCAGGATTGCCGACTGCCATGGCTGTCGCTATACATAATCCCATTTCCAGTGGTTTCTCCACTGGCCATATAAATACGATCCTCGTAGTCTTCCACGGTAAGAACCATGGATTGGTTGCGAATGAGTTCCAGGTTAGGACGCAGGTTGATGGGATTGAAATTGGCGCCAAAATCTTCGGACACGAATGCATCCCCTTTGACAAAAACGATATTATTGCCCGAAGTAGCTAAGGCCCGCGTGGGGAATCCATCTACATATTCTCCGACAATGCGAAAGTCTACGCCGTTGTTGGTATTGATCAAGGCGCCACTGCTGTCCCCGACATAAAGTGTGTAAGGCTTTGTTATGATCTGGTTATTGTCAATCCCGTTTTCAGTTGGTCCGCAACTATAAAAAACAGAGGCGAGCAATACCGCCACACTTAGTTTTAAGAAGCGTGCAATATGGAGCATCGATGAAATTTTGATCAAGTTTATAAAATAAAGTTAAGAAATCAAAAGGGCTTTTTTCACCATGGACCTGAAAAACAAAATCAAGGATGGGCGAACCGTGACAAGTTTAATGGGTTTTAGCGTCTAGCCTGGTGTTTTATGACCAGGCTGAAGGAGGGATAGGCCGGGATATGCCCAAGGTCGAGCGGGCGAATCCGGACCCCCGATTCCAAACGGTCGAGGCCGGAGAAGTTCGAAAGGGGGCTGGGAGAATAAAAAAAGCAGGAGGGGAACTCCTGCTTGCAATTTACGTTATTGGGCGAATCCATATTTTTGCCTCGCTCCTCCATGGTCCATAAAGGGCTAGAATGGGAGGTCATCTTCGGGCTCCGCACCGGCCTCTCCCTCGGAACCAGCTGCGGGTTCAGGTTTAGGAGCGCCGCCGTCCTGTTGGGGTGCGGGAGCGGAATAGCCACTGGAAGCTCCGCCACCCTGGGCATAGGGGTCGATCGGATTGGCCGATTCGATACGCCAGGCATCCAGATTGGTGATGTAGTTTTCACGGCCTTCTTTTTCCCAACGATTGCCTTTGATGTTGAAGTTTACTTTGATATAATCTCCAACCTGAAATGCATCGATGATTTCACATTTATTTTGGACGAGCTGCATTTTGGCATAGTTTATAAACTGACGCTCCCCAACCTGATCGGTTAACTCCAAGACGAATTCCCTTTTTCTAAACGACTCGTTTATTTGCTGGATATCGTTTTTGACGATTAATTTTCCTGTGATTTCGAAACTCATAGTTGTACTTTATTTGTTGTATTTAAAAAACCTTAGTCTAATATTAGTTTAAATTACAAAGAAACTGAAATGGATCTTTATTCTTTTCCATCAAAAAAGACTGAATCTTGCCGGGATTCCGAATCAATCGATAAGATTGAAGGTCCACAATTTCCATGGTAACCAAGTGGTTACGCTTTAATAGGCACTCCTTAAGGAAGCGGGTGAGGAATCGACCTTCCTCATCCGAGGTCACCAAAATGTCTGGCGGATAAGAGTACCAAGTATGATGATGATTCCACATGAAAATGTCGTTTTTAGGTTAACGATGGGATCGATACGACCGATTAATATCCGCGCCGCAACCGCAGCCCTTGGTCGTGGAGCACCCCTGTGCAAAGAGGGCGAACATGGCCACCAATACAGGGATTAAAAATTTCATTTTGCCTTTCGTTTCACGGATCATTTTCCCAAGTTTATCTATACAAAAACCGTAGCTTTAGAAGCTACATTTGTAAAATTAAGCAATTTTGAATTGAGGAATTTGATGGCTCCCAAGGTGCTTTTCAGTGCGCTGGATTGGGGGCAGGGTCATACGACGCGTTCGATCCCCCTGATCCAGTCCTTAAGAGAGGAAGGGGCCGAGGTTATTTTTGCGGGTAATGCGGGACAGCAGCAAGTCATGCTGGACCATTTTCCTGATATCGAGGTGCTGGATCTGCCGGGATATGAAGTGCGTTATGCCCGAACGGGTTGGGGATTTATCCCAAAAATCCTGGCTCAACTGCCCAGATTGTGGAAAACGATTCAGCAAGAGAAGCGGTGGTTGGCGGGGCTGATCAAGCAACGGCCGATTCATGGCGTGATTTCGGACAATCGCTATGGGCTCTATCATCCCGGGGTCCCCACGGTTTTTATCACCCATCAGCTGCGCATTCAAACTCCCGGAGGTCGGCGAGTCTCCTCCTGGGTTCAGCGCCGACATCATCAATGGATGGCACCATTCCAGCAGCGATGGGTGGTGGATCATCCAAATCGACATCGATCTTTGGCTGGAGAGCTGGCCCACCCCCCTACCCTGCCTTTAAATACCCATTATCTGGGTTGGCTCTCCGCCATGAATTCCCAGGACCGAAAGCCTATTGCCGGACAGCAGATGGTCGTGCTTTCTGGTCCGGAGCCGCAGCGCACTTTGCTTTCCGATCTTATCTGGGATCAAATTGAGCAAAGCCCATCGGGTCGGAATATATGGTTCATAGAAGGGAGTCGTCTCGCAAAACCCCGGGTTTCGCGATGGGAAACGGTCGAGCATTGGACTTATCTTTCGCCCACCCAGTTGGCCGAAAAGATGGAGCAGGCCGAACGGGTGATCTGCCGCAGCGGCTATTCCACGATCATGGATCTGATGCGCTTGGGGAAACCGGCAATTCTCATTCCGACCCCCGGACAAACGGAACAAGGGTATCTAGGCCGGAGGTTAAAAGACCTAGGCTGGTGTCAGGCCTATTCTCAGTCAAGATTTCACCTCGAAGAGGCCCTTTCAGCACCCCCGATCCCATGGCCCGAGACCATGCAGGATCCTTCGGGTTTTGATCATCATAAGACGGTCGTAAAACGCTGGCTGGGCTTATTAGACCAGGCGCACAGGTCCTGATCGGATCTATGAATATTAGGTGACCCGAATCGAGGGTTGTAATTTTGCGTGGTGAACGCAAAATCCAAAGCCCATCTTGCCCTCCTAGGCGCGAACATTTTCTACGGGGCGGGCTATACCGTGGCAAAATCGATTATGCCGCGTTTGCTGGAACCGCTGGCGTTTATTCTTCTAAGGGTGGGCGTTGTTACGGCACTTTTCTTTCTTCTGTTTCCCTCTGGAACCCGTGAAACGAGAAAACTGAAGCCCAGAGATTGGCCCATTCTCTTTCTTGGCGGTCTTTTCGGAGTAGCCTTGAATCAAATGCTATTCTTTCTGGGCCTGAATCAGACTTTACCCATTCATGCTTCTCTGATCATGATGAGTACGCCTTTGCTCATCACCCTGTTTGCATTGATCATCCATCGACACCGGATGGGCATTTCCCGCTACCTGGGCATTCTATTGGGAATTTGCGGAGCGGCTCTGCTTATGTTAGCTGGAAAACAGATTACCTTGACGGGGGACACGGCGACCGGGGATTTGCTGGTTTTTCTCAATGCCTGCTCCTATGCCATTTTTCTGGTCATTATCAAGCCATTGATGGAGCGCTACAGCGCCTTGTTGGTGATCCGATGGGTGTTCTTCTTTGGCCTCTGTATTGTCCTTCCTTTTAGCTGGTCCTCGTTTCTAGAAGTTCGCTGGTCGGCCTTTGAAATACAGGATTACGGGGCCTTGATTTTCATTATCGTTTTCACCACCTTTTTTACCTATTTGTGGAATGTCTACGCCTTGAGGCATGTTTCGGCGACTGTGGCCGGCGCTTATATCTATGTTCAGCCTTTATTTGCTTCCTGGATAGCCCTTGCCTTTTACGGTGAGGAGATTACGGGGGTGAAAATACTGGCCATGGCGCTCCTTTTTATCGGGGTTTATTTAGTGAATTTTGGCTGGCCCAGGTCGAAAAGAGCTATCAGATAACCCGGGGCTCCAGATGAAGGAATCCGGCGGATTTCTTAGTTTTGCCCTATGGCGGCAAGGAAAAGAAAAGAAGACTCGGGAGGACTGGTCTACTCCACGCATCCAGACTGGCAGCCAGAATCATCCGAAAGAACCCAGGAGGAAACCCAGACCCCGGAGCCGTCGCGCCAACAGCTTCGGGTCCGCTTGGACCGTCGGCATCGAGGCGGGAAAACGGTTACGCTCGTGGAAGGATTTGTAGGGAAAGAATCGGATTTAATGGAATTGGGGAAGCGACTCAAGACTTATTGCGGAACGGGAGGCTCGGTAAAAGAGGGGCTGATTATCGTTCAAGGTGCCGTCGTCGATAAGGTTCAGGCGGGTCTTCAGGCATGGGGCTATAAAATCAGAAAAGGATAACTAATATTGCAGCTTTCATAACGGGTCAAACATGTTAGAAAACATTCAGAATACCGGGGATAAAGAAACCCGCGCGGGATTTGGGGAAGGCATTTTGGAGGCCGCGCGCCGTAATCCCAATGTGGTCGCATTGACGGCTGATTTGGCGGGCTCCCTGAAGCTGCAGGCTTTTATCCGGGAATTCGAGGATCGATTTGTTCAATGCGGAATTGCCGAAGCAAATATGATCGGCGTAGCCGCAGGAATGACCATTGGAGGAATGATCCCCTTTACCACGACTTTTGCCAATTTTTCGACTTCCAGGGTCTATGACCAGATTCGTCAAAGTGTCGCCTATAGCCGGAAGAACGTTAAAATTTGTGCTTCCCATGCGGGGTTAACGCTGGGAGAGGATGGGGCAACCCACCAGGTTCTCGAAGATATAGGGATGATGAAAATGCTGCCCTCCATGACCGTGGTGGTGCCTTGTGATTTTAATCAAACCCGGGCGGCAACCATGGCGATCGCCGATTATGATGGGCCGGTTTACCTTCGATTTGGCAGGCCGAAATGGCCCAATTTCACGGCCGAAGATCAACCCTTTGAAATCGGCAAGGCCCAGATTCTGAGCGAAGGCACAGATTTGACCATTGTGGCATGCGGGCATATGGTCTGGACGGCCGTAGAAGCAGCCAAAGCATTGAAGGAGCAGGGCATTTCGGTGGAGTTGATCAATATGCATACCATCAAGCCCTTGGATGAGGAGGCCCTTTTAAACTCCATTCGCAAGACCGGCGCAGTCCTTACCGCCGAAGAACACCAGCGCAATGGAGGCTTGGGTGAATCGGTTGCGGGCCTGGCTGCACGCAGCCATCCCGTACCTCAGGAGTTTGTTGCCGTAGACGATCAGTTTGGAGAATCCGGCAAGCCCAAAGAGCTACTCGCAAAGTATGGTTTGACGCGAGAAAATATTATTGAGAAAGCCCACCGGTTATTAGCAAGGAAGTCCTAATCGGGAACGGGTTCTAAAATGGATGAAGATGAACCATATCCCCCGCTTACTGGTCGTTGCAGGTGTATTGATTCTAGGCCTTCTAGGGAGTTGCTCCAGGAGTTATGAGAATCTGGTCTACCAGGACGTCCGGAATATTCGCCTTTTGAGTCTTAGCCTGGATCCAGAAATTGGAATGGATGTTGCTTTTTATAATCCAAACCCCTATCCGCTCCATATTCGGGAAGCAGAACTCGATTTGTTCTTTAATGAGGAATTTGTAGGAAAAGGAACCCTTAATAATCGTTTTCTAATTCCGGCAAGAGATACTTTTCTGCTGCCGATTAAGCTCAAGTCCAGCCTAAAAGGCATCTTTTCCCAAGCATATCAACTGCTTTCTAACCAGCAGATAGACATAGAGGTCAAAGGAGATGTTCAAGCGGGACGGGCTGCGTTGATCCGCATACCCATCCATTACCGGACGAGGCAGCATCTAAATGTCCAAGGGTTTTAAAAGGCTAGGGTAAGGAGAATTAGCGGCCAAAACTAGGATGGGTGAATGGGGGTATTAATCCGGGCTGATTGAGGCGAAAAGCCTCGGTTTTCGCAGGCGTGGTCATCGCCCATTTTCTTGTAAATTAGGGCATTTTTTGTTATCTTTGTGCAAGGGATTTAAGGAGCCCAATCGAAGGGTTTTCAACGCCCGGAATCTAGTTTTTTCTTTTAATTTTTATATGAATACAGATCAGGAAGCTTTGCCCGTTTCGCCCGGCTATGGTGCGGAGAGCATTCAGGTATTGGAAGGGTTGGAAGCGGTTCGCAAACGCCCGGCCATGTACATCGGTGACATTGGGTCGAAAGGATTGCACCATTTGGTCTACGAGGTGGTAGACAACTCGATTGACGAGGCCTTAGCCGGTCATTGTTCGAATATTTCCGTAACCATCCACCCCAACAATGCGATTACGGTAGAAGACGATGGTCGAGGGATACCAACGGGTATTCACAAGAAAGAAAACCGATCCGCCCTTGAAGTGGTAATGACCGTCCTACATGCTGGAGGGAAGTTTGACAAGAATACCTATAAGGTTTCGGGGGGATTGCACGGGGTCGGCGTTAGCTGCGTGAATGCGCTTAGTAGCCTGATGAAGGTGACGGTTCAGAGAGAAGGGAAGATTTTTGAACAGGAATACCAAAGGGGGGTCCCTCAGTATCCGGTCCGGGAAGTGGGCCTCTCCGACGAAACCGGAACCCGGGTTTATTTTGAACCCGATCAGACCATTTTCGTAGAGACCAGCTTTAGCAGGGATGTGCTGGCGGGAAGGCTCCGGGAGCTTTCTTTTCTGAATAAAGGAATAAAAATCAAGCTTACGGATGCTCGGTTAACCGAAGATCGTCCCGAGCCCTTGGTTGAGGTTTTTTATAGTGAAGGGGGGATTACCGAGTTCGTGCAAATGTTGGATCGCCAGGGGAAGCGGGAAAGTTTAATTCCCGAGCCCATATCGGTCGAATCGCATGATCCGGAGTCCAATGTGATGGTAGAAGTGGCCCTCACTTATAACAACTCCTACAACGAACATATCTTCTCCTATGTAAACAACATCAACACCATTGAAGGGGGAACCCATGTGGCCGGATTTCGTCGTGCCATCACCCGGGTGTTCAAGTCTTACGGAGATCGAAACAAGCTTTTTGAGAAGGCAAAAGTGGATATAACCGGGGATGATTTTAGAGAAGGTCTCAGTGCGGTGATTTCCGTAAAGGTTCCAGAGCCCCAATTCGAAGGTCAGACCAAGACCAAGCTTGGGAACAGCGAGGTCATGGGAGTTGTGGACATCTATGTTAGTCGAACGCTTCAGGACTATCTGGAAGAGCACCCCAAAGAAGCCAAGCTGATTATCGATAAAGTCATTTTGGCGGCTCAGGCCAGGGCTGCAGCGCGGAAGGCCCGGGAAATGGTTCAGCGTAAAAGTGTGCTGGCAGGTGGGGGAATGCCCGGAAAGCTCGCCGACTGTTCGGAAAAAGATCCGGAAAAATGCGAGCTGTTTCTGGTCGAGGGGGATTCGGCCGGAGGGACCGCGAAACAAGGTCGGGATCGCTCTTATCAGGCAATCCTTCCTCTTAGAGGTAAGATCCTCAACGTGGAAAAAGCCCAAGAGCATAAGATCTATGAGAATGAGGAGATCAAGAATATGTTCACGGCCATGGGGGTGAGCGTGGGTACACCGGAAGATCCCAAGGAGCTGAACTTGTCCAAGCTCCGTTACCACAAGATTATTATCATGACCGATGCGGATGTGGACGGTTCCCACATTGCAACGCTCATTCTGACTTTCTTCTTCCGCTATATGACAGCTTTGGTGGAGCAAGGGTTCATTTATTTGGCCCAGCCACCGCTTTACCAGATTAGGAAGGGGAAAGAAAAGGCCTATGCATGGGATGAAGAAAGCCGCAAAAAAGTGATCATGGAATTGGCCGATGGGAAGGAAGAGAGCGTAACCATTCAGCGGTATAAGGGATTGGGAGAAATGAATGCCGATCAGCTGTGGGAGACGACCATGAATCCAGAGACGCGCCTTTTAAAGCGCGTGTCGATCGAAAGCGCTGCGGAAGCAGATCGGGTATTTTCCATGCTCATGGGCGATGAAGTGGCCCCTCGACGGGAATTCATTGAGAGCCATGCCAAATATGCGCGCATCGACATTTAAAGCGGTGGGGCATGCAGCGTCCTCGGCTTGGTAATTCTCTGTAAAATTCTCTGTAATTTGGGAATCGTCGTATAAAAAAACCGCCCCGATCCATGGATCCGGGCGGTTTTTTAGGTTTATTCTACTTTTTTTATTCTGCTTTTGCCTCCTGGGCCGGAGTATTAATTCTTGGATTTGCGTGGCTGTACTTTGGCCCGCTCCATTTGCTTTTTCTGCATCTCTTCTAGTCGCATCTGCCACTTCGAAGGCGTATTCGGCTTGTTTTTGTTCTCCTGCATTTTCCGGTGGATCGCGTCCTCATCAATGATATACTTTTGGATGATGAACTGCTGGAGGATGCTGATAAGGTTGGAAAAGAAATAATAGAAGGTAAGGGCAGCGGCCATTTTATTGAACACGCCGATAAGCAGGAACGGGAACACATAAGGCATCCATTTTAACATGGGGTTGTTCGGGTCCTGGACTGTCATGTTTCGATTATAGAGGGCCAGAAAAAGACTGGAGGCCGTCATGAGCAGGGTGAAAAGACTCACATGGTTTCCGTAGAACGGGATGGTGAAAGGCAGACGGGCAATGCTATCATAAGTCGATAAGTCATCCGCCCAAAGGAAAGGCTCCTGCCGCAACTCAATAGAGGTGGGGAAGAAGTAATACATGGCGAAAAGTATGGGCAGCTGCAGCAACATAGGCAAACATCCGCCCAAGGGATTTACGCCGGCCGTGCGATAAAGCTTCATCTGCTCCATGCCAAACTTTTGCTGATCGTCGCCATACTTTTCTCTCAACGCATCGATTTCCGGTTTTAGAACGCGCATCTTGGCCGCCGATAGATAGCTTTTATAAGTAAAGAATGAAAGCAGTAGGCGGATGATGATGGTCATCAGCATGATGATGATCCCATAATTGCTGATGAACTTGCTCAGCACATTGAATATGGGGATGATCAACCATTTGTTGATGTACTTCACGAAGGCCATGACACCCCAACCTAAGGGTACCATATTATCGAGCCCGATATGATAGGAGCGAAGGGTTTGATAGTGATTGGGGCCCACATACCAGGACAGATCCAGCGTATTGTTCGTCAGCGGTGCAGAGAACAGATTCTGATTCCGCGCAACAATACTGGAATCGTCAAATTGGGTGGTGCTGTTGACCCGGACTTCGGAAAAGCCCGATTCCAGAATCAGGGCCGTGGCAAAGAACTGCAACCGGAATCCGACCCAGTGAACGGGTTTATCAACCTGGAATTTTCCGGTGTTGTTGATCGTGTGATAATCATGATCTTTGTCCATCTGCCGGTAATAAACCTGGCTATTCATCCGCTCCGTCTCAATATCTTTCTCGGTCTGAAGCGCCTGGGTTTGCCAGGTAAGAGGCAGGTGATTGGCGTTCATTCCCTGAAGGTGAATGCGTGCCTTCACCATATAACCCTCTTTGGGTAGGGTATAGCTGATGACCACCGACTGATGGTCAGAAATTTCCGAGCGAAAATGCAGGGTTTTTTCGCCATCTGGTCCTACCTCTTCCCGGTAATCATAAAATAAATCCTCGGTTGCCAGAGCTCCGTTCTGAATCGGAAGGACGGCAGAGAGTCGGTTCTCCGGGCCATCAAATAAAACCAGCGAGTCGCCGCTAGAAGTTTTATACTCTTTAAGGGTTGCTTTCTGGGCCTGGGCGCCTTTGGTGGAAAACACCAGGGACAGGGACTCATTTTCCAGGGTTACCCATTCGGCTTCCCGGGCTACCAAACCCGCAGAGGCATCGGCCTGCGAATCAGCGCTGGGAACCATGGCAGGAACCTGGACGCTGTCCACGACCTGGGGCTTGGGGTGCACCTTGGCTTGGGCAATCGAATCGGCGATTCTCGATTTTTGATAGGTTTGCTGAGAATACTGGTTATAGGCTACGTAGGCTACGAGTAGCACAATAAGTAAAAAGAATCCGACCAGGGAATTACGATCCATCATTCGTAAAAAAAATGTAAGAAGCGCAAAGGTAGGCAAAAAACGCCGGGGGATAAGGAGATTATATGGTATAAATTCTGTTCAGATCAGGATTCAGACCCTAAGAATGGGAAGCAAATTAGGAAAAGAGGTGCCGCCCGGCCTACCATGGCAGGGGCGCCTTAGAGGGAAGAGTCCTTGGCCTGAACCAACCCGTTGGAAAAATAATCCATTTCTTCTTGCAGATGGAGGTAGGGATATTTCTGCTGATGGGCCTCTATTTTGTGGAGGTATGCTTGGCAGAATTCCCGGTGGGCGACGGACTGGGGAAAACGAGGCTTATGCCGCATGGCTTGAGCGATTTCCATCATGGCCTCCACCGCAGGTAAGGAGGAAGGGTGGAGTCCCCAGTTCAGAAAGGCCCTCCAGATAAACTGGGAGGCTTCGTAATTGGGGTGGACTCGGTCGATGTCATAATATCGATAGTCTCGTAGTACATCCATCTGCCATTCGTAAGAGGGGAAATAATGAAGATTTGAGTCATTTTCCACTAAATGGTGAACGGCTTCGATCAACCGTGCTTTACTTCGGTTGTTTTCCTGGACCCCCTCTCTTAAGTGCCGTACCGGCGAAATAGTCAGGATCCATTGGAGCTCGGGGTTGATCTGTTGGATTTTTTGAATCAAGGGTTGCAGCAATTCGATGATTTCCGGGGAAGTCATCATGCGCCGATCAAACCAAGATCCGGGACATCGATGATTGTTTGAGACCGGATATCCTGACGCACGAAGCCGATACTGAAAAGCCGTGCCCAGGGTAATGATGAGCCAGCGGGAACGGCGAAGGAAATCAGCACCCTGGTTAACCCCCTGATTCATCTGCGCTAGGGCGGTTTCTGCATTTAGATCCGAGAATCGGCTATGATGATCCCAGCTATGCCAGATTCCTTCGTGGCAGAAAAGGTCATTTAGGGTGTAGGGCTTGGGGTCCAGGTAGCGCGCTAATGCCATGGCGATGCTGGCAGGCCCAAAAAGAATACCATGAGGATTGGTGCAAATGGAAAATTTGGCTCGGTGAAGGCGCTCTGCCATGTTCTCTACAAAGCAGGATCCAAGGAGCAACAAAGGGTCTTCATGTTTGATCCTAGGCTTGAGAGCTGGGGGGTCAAAAGCGATAAAGGGTTGGTATTCCATAAGATCAATTCATCGGGCGTTTACGGGCATGGGTTTTATGAGCATGGCTAGGAACCATAGAGGTTTTTTATTTTGCTATAAAAGGGGAGGAAGGAAAAATTGTTTACTTTTCCATGTCGAAGCCTGAAGTGAAAAAACAAAATTAAGCATTATGCATCCAAACGAATTCGAAAAGTATGCGATCAAGCATCGGGGAATCAGCAGCATGACCCTCCATCAGTATAAGTCATCGCTTTATCCCACAAACTTGACGCCTTATATTATTGAAGAGCGACCTCTTAATGTGGCCTCCATGGACGTTTTCTCCCGCTTGATGATGGACCGCATCATATTTATGGGAGAGCCCATCAATGATTATGTGGCCAATATTGTCACGGCGCAACTCCTATTCTTGGAAAGCACGGATCGGAGCAGAGACGTACAGATGTACATCAACAGCCCAGGTGGTAGCGTTTATGCTGGACTGGGTATCTACGATACCATGCAAATCATCAACCCCGATGTGTCCACCATATGCACGGGTATTGCCGCTTCCATGGCGGCCGTACTGATGTGCGCCGGCGCCCCCGGTAAGCGAACGGCGCTTCGCCACAGTAGAATCATGATTCATCAGCCCATGGGAGGCGCCGAGGGTCAAGCTTCCGATATCGAAATTACGGCGCGGGAGATCTTAAAGATGAAGAAAGAACTTTACGAGATCATTGCTGCCCACTCCGGTCAAAAGCTTTCTCGCGTTGAAAAGGATAGCGATCGGGACTACTGGATGTCGGCAAAGGAAGCCAAGGAATACGGGATGGTTGACGAGGTGCTAGAAAGGAATCCCAGAAAGACAGGCCTTCCTGACGACAAAGACAAGGACAAAGACAAAGACAAAGGAAAAAACTAGGGGAAACCATTTAAAGAAGCGATGGGATGAACCGTCGCCTTTAACCCCTTTTTTACGCGCTTCAAAGGGTGCACTTGGACGGGTATACCAGGTCAAAGGCACCCTTTCTTGATTTTCCGCCTATTGTTTTGAGACTTTTATCTTGAACCCATCCCATAGGCGATGAATTGAAATTCTAATTGGCTTTCACCCAAGCTTCCTGATTTCGGTGGATTACTTCGACAGGGACCTGAAATCGCTGGCGAAGGAAGGCAGCGGTTTCTTCTGCCGCGTAAACGGAACGATGCTGTCCTCCCGTACACCCGAAACTAATGCTTAGATGTTCAAAGGACCGGGAGAGATAATCATGGACGGTCAGGGAAACGATCCCCATCACATGGTCTAAAAACTGTGGCATCAGCGTTTCTCTTTCCAGATAGCGGATGACCGAAGGATCCTTTCCTGACAGCGTCTTATAGGCATCAATCCGTCCAGGATTCATGATTCCGCGGCAATCGAAGACGAATCCTCCCCCATGTCCCTGTTCATCTTCCGGGATCCCTTTCTTATAGGAAAAACTCTGAATGGTCACTTTGAGCTTTTTTTCGTCCTCTGCCCACTCGTTCTGGGGATATTTGGCCAGCATTCGGTCATCGCACAGCTTTTCGAGAAAAGTGCGTAATTCCGGATATGCGGGAAGATGCGGGTTATCAGAGAGAAACCGTTGGAGGCTCCGTAGGGCACCGGGTATGCTGCTGATAAAATGGGGTTTATTCTGGATCAATCCCCGAAACCCATAAGCACCTAATACCTGCAGCAGTCGCAGCAGAACGAACTGCTGGTAACCTTTTCGGAAGTGTATCTCTTCGACCCTGGATTTCTGGATTTTCGCCATATTCTCGATATAGCTGTTGAAAAGGACTTCTTTCCATGAAACCGGAAGGTCGGCTTTGGCCTGCCAGAGGAGCGAGGCCATATCATACTGGGGAGGACCTTGCATAGCTCCCTGGAAATCGATAAAATAGATTTCCCCCTCATGGATCATGATGTTTCTGCTCTGAAAATCACGATACATGAGCGTATGGGGTTGCGTGCGTCCTAGCTCCCGGCTCAACTGCTCCATTTCACTAGCCATGGCATGGCGGTCGTAAGGCACGGAGTGCAGGTCGGCAAAATAATATTTGAAGTAGAGCAAGTCATTGGCGATGGCTTTATCGTCGAATTTACTGGTCGAAAAACATTGATTAAAATCGACTTCGCGGCCAGCTACCCACTGTAAGTGGATGAGCTGATCAATGGCTTTCAGGTAGGCTTTCTTTACTTCTTCGGTCTTGCCCTCTTGAATGAGAAAATCATA
>CAZYEZ010000055.1:0-13522 GCA_964646775.1 uncultured Chitinophagaceae bacterium
AGAGCTTGACGGATACAATCGGGATCGCGTATTAAAGCAGGTCGAAAACATTTTTGATCGGACTTTAGCCATTATGGATCTGAGCGAAAAAGAAAATATTTCAACGCAGGTAGCGGCCATGCGCATGGCCCAGGATCGCATCGAGCAGATCGCCATGGTCAATACCCGGCAATAGTTGCGGCATAACCATCGTACCATGCCCTTTTGCCTTGGCTGGACCTAGGCAAAAGGGCATTGCTTATTGAATCTGTTTGAACCCAGCTATCTAGATGACTCAGGCTCATTGGACGCTTCATCAGGCCGCGGATTCCTGCTGATCTCCCCCGAAATGGGTTCCTGTTTTTGCCGTTTTTGATTTAGTTTCGCGGACACCAGGGCCCAATCCCCTGGACCAGATTTAAAATCAATTTTTTATGCAAGCCATACCCCATCAAACTCATTTTTATCAAGGTAAGGTACGCGATGTGTATACCATTCAGGAGTCCTACCTGCTGATGATGGTTTCAGACCGCATTTCAGCCTTTGATCAGGTCTTACCGAGAACCATCCCTTATAAGGGTCAGGTATTGAATCAAATCGCCGCCCGAAACCTGGATGCAACGGCCGATATCGTACCGAACTGGAAGATTTCGGTGCCCTTGCCCCAGGCCACCCTCGGCTACCGCTGCGAGCCTTTCGCCGTGGAAATGGTCATTCGGGCGCATTTAACCGGGCATGCATGGCGGGTCTATGCCGCCGGGGGGCGTGAGCTCTGTGGGCTGCGCTTGCCCGAAGGAATGAAAGAAAACGATCCGTTCCCGACGCCTTTGATTACGCCGACCACCAAGGCCGCGGTTGGCCATGATGAAGATATTTCCAGGGAGCAGATCCTGTCTTCTGGTCTGGTCAGCGCGTCGGATTATGAAAAGCTTGAATCCTATACCCGGGCCTTGTTTGCCCGCGGGCAGGAAATGGCCCGGGAGCGGGGATTGATTCTCGTAGATACCAAGTATGAATTTGGAAAGCGAGGAGATCAGATCTATTTGATTGATGAAGTCCATACCCCCGACTCATCACGCTATTTCTATCTCGATGGATTTGAAGAGCGCCAAAGCCGAGGAGAGCGGCCACGCCAATTATCTAAAGAGTTTGTCCGCGAATGGCTAATGGAGCATGGTTTTCAGGGAAAGCCCGGTGAACAAGTTCCGGAAATGACCGATGAAGTGGTCGACCGGATCAGCCGCCGATACATGGAACTCTATGAACAAGTGGTTGGGGAGCCTTTCCAGAAGCAGGACATCGATGCCCAGTCCATGCAGCAAACCCTCCATCAAGCCATCGAAGAATTAATTGCTCGAGCCTAGCTGCATATCCGAGCCTAATATCCCGCTAATATCCCGAAAACCCATGGGATCCACCTTTAAATACGTATGATAATGAAAGATGCCACCGCCAGACCCCGTGAAGTACGGGCGCCCCGAGGATCCGCAATCCAATGTGAGAACTGGATTACGGAAGCCGCCTATCGAATGATTCAAAACAACTTGGATCCCGAGGTAGCCGAAAATCCCCAAGAGCTGGTCGTCTATGGTGGCAACGGAAAAGCCGCCCGGGATTGGCCTAGTTTTGAAAAAATCCTTCAGGCGCTAAAGGCCTTAAAGGAGGACGAAACTTTGCTCGTCCAGTCGGGGAAGCCGGTCGGCATCATCCGATCGCATTCGATGGCGCCCCGGGTATTGATCGCTAATTCCAACTTGGTTGGGAACTGGGCCAACTGGGAGCATTTTCGTGAACTGGAAGCCCGGGGGCTGATGATGTACGGACAGATGACCGCCGGAAGCTGGATTTATATAGGATCTCAGGGAATTGTTCAAGGGACCTATGAAACCTCTCTCTCTTTGGCTAATCAGCATTTTGGAGGGAGTCTTCGTGGAAAACTCAACGTGACGGCTGGATTGGGCGGTATGGGCGGCGCCCAACCTTTGGCCATCACCATGAATCAGGGCGTATGTCTTGCCGCTGAAATGGAGGCTTGGCGCATCCAGAAGCGGATCGAAACCGGGTATCTGGATCGTTGGACCCAGGATTTAGATCAGGGGATCGACTGGGCGTTGGAGGCGCGGTCTAAGGAGGAGGCCATATCGATTGGCGTTCAAGCGAATGCCGTCGATCTCTTGGCCAGACTTCAGAAGCGGGGAATTACGCCCGATACATTAACGGATCAGACCTCCGCCCATGACGAGCTTCTGGGGTATTTTCCCGTCGGCCTGAGTGTTGAGGAGGCGGTAAAACTTCGCCGTGAAGATCCGAAAGCCTATATAGAGCGCTCCCTGGATACCATGGCCCAGCATGTTCAGCTCATGCTCGATCACCAGCAAAAAGGGGCCATAACCTTCGACTACGGAAATAATTTGCGCGGCCAGGCCCATGATAAGCGAGGCCTGAAGCAGGCTTTTGATTTTCCAGGCTTTGTGCCGGCCTATATCCGTCCTTTATTCTGTGAAGGGAAAGGGCCGTTTCGCTGGGTGGCCTTATCGGGCGACCCGGAGGATATCTATGTTACCGATCAGGTGATTAAGGATTTGTTCCCCGAAAATCAGGGGCTGATTCGCTGGCTGAATATGGCCCGCGAAAAAATTAGCTTCCAGGGTTTGCCTTCCCGAATCTGCTGGCTGGGGATGGGAGAGCGAGAAAAGGCAGGACTGGCCTTCAATGAACTGGTTAGAACGGGAAAAGTCAAGGCGCCGATTGTCATTGGCAGGGATCACTTGGACTGCGGATCCGTGGCTTCGCCAAACAGAGAAACCGAAGCGATGAAAGACGGCAGCGATGCCGTGGCTGACTGGCCCATTCTCAATGCGCTGGCAAATACGGCCGGTGGCGCAAGCTGGGTCTCATTCCACCATGGAGGTGGCGTGGGTATGGGGTATTCCCTCCATGCCGGCATGGTGATCGTCGCCGATGGCAGTAAGGAAGCCGAAGAAAGGCTGAGGCGAGTGCTTCATAATGATCCCGCCCTTGGGGTGATTCGACATCTGGATGCAGGATATAAAGAAGCCCAGGCCTGTGCCCGGGCTCATGATCTTGAGTTGTAAAGCGGCTTAAACGGTTTAAATGGTTTAATTGGTTTAGGGGAGTTTCAGGCAACGATCGGGGCCTACGGGTGGGTATCCAGCAATTCCTTGATCTCCGTAAACAGGGATTGGCCACGGTCCTGGTTGTACCAGTGCTGCAGATCACGCTTTATGGTCTCAAAATCTGCCTTTTCCTCCTGCAAGGTCTGCATCAGCTTCCGGGCTCCCTCTGGCCGGGGACCCCAAACCCAAAGATCTTTCCCCTGGCTGTCGCGAACGATAAGTTTGGGAATGCTTTTCGAGGATCCCGTTAGGTAGGATTCAATGAGGAAAGGCGGCGCGTCCCTTAGTTGCAAATCCAGCTCGATGAGCGGATTGAGTTGGGCCATGCGCACAAGAAAGGGGACAATATGGGCCGCATCTCCGCACCAGGGCTCCGTAATAATGATCCATTGCTGCGGGGTTTCGATATGCTGTATCTGTTCCACGAGGTCCGGGTCCAAGACCATGGTCTGCTCCCAGCGCTTCATCCGGGATTGATTCAAGCGCGTATAATCCAGGTAGGCTGGATCATCATAGGGAGGGGCGGGCTCGGCCGCCCCAAGGATTTCATCAAATAACTGAAGGTAGCTTGAGTGGTTCATAAAGGCGATTTGTATAATAGGAGGGGAAGGGCTTCGGAGCCATCCCCATGAAGCCCAAATCTATGAACTTATTGCCAATCTAGCCGCTAAAAGCCAAGGCCCATCCTTTCCTGGGACCGGGGTCCTTTTTTGTCTCGAATCTGGTGGGGTTCACCTATATTTGCAGCGAACCAATAGCTGGATTTTTTATGTATCGAATTGGCCAGGGAATTGATTTTCATCAACTGGTAGAGGGGCGACCTTTCTGGTTGGGCGGCATTTTATTAGACCATCCCAAAGGGGGATTGGGTCACTCCGATGCCGATGTATTGATTCATGCCCTCTGCGATGCGCTTTTGGGAGCGCTTTCGCTGGGAGATATCGGGCAGCACTTCCCCGACACAGATCCGGCATATAAAGACATTGACTCCAAAGTTCTATTGAAGCGCTGCTATAGCTTGATTGTGGAAAAAGGCTATAGATTGGTGAATATGGATGCCACCATTATGATTCAGAAGCCCAAGATTATGCCCTATCGGGAGCGGATGTGGCGAACGCTGGCTGAAATCATGGAAGTAGATGATGGCGATTTGAGTATTAAGGCGACGACCACCGAGTCCATGAGCTTCGTAGGAAGAGAAGAGGGAGTGGTGGCTACCGCCACCGTGCTGCTTTCTCGGATATAAAGACGCTAAACCCTGCATTCCTTGATCTGTTTTTGATTTTTGATCCCTGATTGATGTAGATTTGTAGGGCATGCGATCTATTGGACTATTATTGACCCTGAGCCTGATGGCCTTCTTTTGGGTGGGATGCGAGTCGGACCGGCATCGACTTGATCCCCGCGGTGGGGGATATAGCGTGATTTCGGCGTATATCAACGGGCAGTACTGGTCAGCTCCGGACGGTTATGTAGAAGAGGTGCCCCCATTCGGCTTGGCCATCCGTGGCGTGGGGGATTTTTCCGAAATGTATATTTCGATTTCTCCCTATCAGGGACCCCAGTTTTATTCGCTGGATGGAATCACCACCATTGGCTATTCTTCCGGCGGCGATTATTTTCAAGCCATCCATGGAGAGGTTCAGATCAGCCACCATGGCCAGGATCGGATTGAAGGGTATTTTCATGGGGATTTTGTATCCCAAACCAGCAGCCAGTACCTATCCATCAGCGATGGATCCTTCTCCATTCCTCTTTATTAAGGAGCTTAAGACCTGTTACGGATCGCCTGCTGCGATTTTTGCAGGAATAAGGGAGTTGCCCACGGGTTTGCGCTGCTTTTCATTACCTTTGCCAACGCTTTAATTGATATGCAAAACATAAGGAACTTCTGTATAATCGCCCATATTGACCATGGGAAAAGTACCCTGGCTGACCGGCTCTTGGAGTTTACCCGCACGATCACCGAAAGGGAGATGCAGGCGCAAGTTCTAGACAGTATGGATCTGGAACGAGAGAAAGGAATCACCATCAAGAGTCATGCGATTCAGATGGACTATGTCCAGGATGGGCAAACTTATAGGCTGAACTTAATCGATACCCCTGGGCACGTGGATTTTTCCTACGAGGTGTCCCGGGCCCTCGCCGCCTGCGAAGGGGCGCTGCTTCTGGTGGATGCCACCCAAGGCATTCAGGCGCAGACGATTTCCAATCTTTACCTGGCCTTGGAGAACGACCTGGAAATCATCCCCGTTATTAATAAAGTGGACATGGATGGGGCCATGATTGCCGAGGTCTCTGACCAGATCGTGGACCTCATTGGGGTGAAGCCCGAGGAGATCATCATGGCTAGCGGTAAAACCGGCATTGGCATTCAAGAGATTCTCGACGCCATTATAGCCCGTATACCGGCGCCTAAAGGAGATGAAGAGGCGCCGCTTCAGGCTTTGGTGTTCGATAGCGTTTTTAATTCATTTCGTGGGATCATCGCATATTTTAGGGTGAAGAACGGCGTGATTCGCAAGGGAGACAAAGTGAAGTTTTATCACACGCAAGGTGAATACACCGCCGACGAAGTGGGCATTCTAAAACTGGGTCTCTCCCCGCGGCAGGAAGTTCGGGCCGGAGACGTAGGATATATCATCACCGGGATAAAAAATGCCAAGGACGTAAAAGTGGGGGATACCATTATCCATGTTTCGCGACCCACGACCGAGGCCGTGAAAGGATTTGAAGAGGTGAAGGCCATGGTATTTGCCGGCATATTCCCGGTTGAGACCGATGATTTTGAAGAGCTTCGCGATTGCATGGAAAAGCTGCAACTCAACGATGCTTCCCTGAGCTTCGAGCCGGAGACTTCGCAAGCTTTGGGATTTGGGTTTCGCTGCGGCTTCCTAGGCATGCTCCATATGGAAATCATCCAGGAGCGCTTGGAAAGGGAGTTCAAGCAAACTGTAATCACTACGGTCCCCAACGTGAGCTTCCGGGCTTATCTGACCCGAGAGCCCGATAAGCAGATTCTAGTGAATAACCCCAGTGAGATGCCGGATCCCAGTCGGCTGGATCGAATCGAAGAACCATTTATTCGGGCTCAAATCATCTCCTTGCCAGACTATATCGGCAATATTATGAGTCTCTGTCTGGGCAAGCGGGGTGTTTTGATCAATCAGAACTACTTGACGCCCACCCGCGTGGAATTGATTTTTGAACTGCCACTCACAGAAATTGTTTTTGATTTTTATGATAAGCTGAAGTCTAGCACCCGAGGCTATGCTTCTTTTGATTACCAGCCTCTGGATTATCGCATCAGTGATATTGTGAAGATGGATATTCTGCTCAACGGGGAAAAGGTAGACGCCCTGAGTGCTTTAATTCATCGCAGCCGAGTTCAGGATTTTGGTCGAAAGCTTTGCGCCAAACTTAAGGAACTACTTCCCCGACAGCAGTTTATGATCGCCATTCAGGCGGCCGTAGGGGCTAAGATCGTAGCTCGAGAAACCATTTCGGCGATGAGAAAGGACGTGACGGCCAAATGTTACGGTGGGGATATTAGCCGAAAGCGCAAACTCCTTGAAAAGCAAAAAGAGGGAAAGAAACGAATGCGTCAAATCGGTTCGGTAGACATCCCTCAGGAAGCTTTCCTGGCCGTGCTGAAATTAGATGATTAGTGGAGAATCGTCCGATTGGACTGACACTGGTCTGATATAGACTTGCGTTGAACTGAATGGACGGAGCGGATCCCTTGCGCATCTACGCATCGATTTATTTAGACCAGTCCTATACATCATGGCGATAGGCATAGCCTTGGGCTTTCATCATGTGAGCCAGGGAATAGGCGACTGCTTTATCCAAGGCTTTCTCGAAGTGCAGCCTTGTTGATATGCTAAGCATACGGATTTGGAGTTGGCACGATTATATACCCAGAGGAGCGCTGCGGTGAGATCCGCCATGCTCGATCTTCTATGGCAACCGCCCATTTTGATTCCATATAAGGAATGATTCTTCCAATTGTCTACCCATTAATAAATGCATGGAGGACGAATGCTCCCCAAAAAAAATGATGGCGAAAAAAGATGGCGGCGAATCAGAAGGGCCGCCCATCATTTTATGTGTTTTATGCGTTTTGCCTTTACACTTTGGATACGCGTACAGCCGTTAGCCCTTTAGGGCTTTTTTCGATTTCAAACTGAACTTGATCCCTTTCGCGAAGCATTCCTTCCATTTGATTGATATGGACGAAAACACTTTCCTTGGATTTTGAATCCTGAATGAATCCATACCCTTTGGCCTCATTAAAAAAGGTGATCACCCCTTTGCGGATACCAATCGTAGATTCGTCGGGTCGAATGGGCGCCGCCCCTAAAATGATATCTTCGTGATTGATTTCAATTTTCTTGTTTGGATCAGGCGGGGTGTCGGTGATGTTTCCGTTCTCATCGAGGTAGACCATCATATCTTCTAAGGACTTCCCTTTGTTATTGTTGGCCCGACGCTCTTCTCTTTTTTCCGCTTTTTCTCTTTTCTTCTGCGCTCTGCGCTTTTCCTTGTCTTTTTTACTTGCTGTTTCCTGAGATCTTCCCATAAATTCCTAATCCCTATTGGTTTAATTTTTACAAAGATCGGCAAAATAGATGAGAATACGGGGGTGTTCGGATTTTCCGGGGTTTTTCGATTTGCGTTTCCTGAGATTTGGGAAGAGGCCGCTTAGGGAGACTGCCATGATTCGATGGACTATTTTGCTAACTTTGCGTCTCATTTTTTCATCGTTATTTTTATATAGGTCCGTATTTTATGAGGGAGAAATATCCGGAGTATACCCGCCTTGATATGCCGTCTATTGAAAAGGAGGTGCTCGACAAGTGGAAGAAAACGAATGCCTTTGAACAATCGGTGAGTCAAAGAGCGGGACGGCCGCCTTTTGTGTTTTATGAAGGGCCCCCCAGCGCCAATGGCATGCCAGGAATCCATCATGTGATATCTCGAACCCTGAAGGATTTGGTTTGCCGTTACAAAACCATGCAGGGATTTGAAGTCCAGCGGAAAGCTGGATGGGATACCCATGGCCTCCCCGTTGAACTCGGCGTTGAAAACGAACTGGGGATCACCAAAGAGGATATTGGAGTGACCATTAGTGTGGAAGACTATAACCAGAAATGCCGGGAAGCCGTCATGCGCTACCGCGATAAATGGGAGGAGTTGACGGAGAAAATGGGTTACTGGGTAGACATGGATGACCCCTATGTGACTTATGAGACTCCGTATATGGAGTCCCTATGGTGGGCCATCAAGCAGCTGTATGAAAAAGGATATTTATATAAGAGTGTAAGCATTCAGCCATACTCACCGGCGGCCGGCACCGGGCTGAGTAGCCACGAGCTCAATCAGCCTGGCACTTATAAGGATGTTAAGGACACGACTTTGGTTGCCTTATTCACCCTGGAATCCCAGGAAGATGCGCCGCCCATATCGCGACAGCTCTGGGAGAAAGCCGCGGTAGGTGGGAAAGGGGAGCCGATGGCTCCCATCCACTTTATGGCATGGACGACCACCCCCTGGACCCTGGCAGCCAACTGCGGTTTAACGGTAGGCCCTCAAATTGAATATTGTCTGGTGCGGGCATTTCATCCCTATACCCAGGAAATGGGGCACTATATTTTAGCAGCGCCCCTGGTAGACCGGTATTTTTCAAAAGACCAGGAATGGACCGGAGACCTAAAGGACTTCCCTTCGAGGGCCGAGGAAGGGAAACACCCCTGGATCTGTCTGATGCGATGCATGGGTGCGGACTTGGAGGGATTGCGCTATACGCCTCTATTGCAGTTCGAATCCAACGCCCGCGATAAGACAGGTGGGGACCCCTGGCGGGTGATTTTAGGTGATTTTGTAACCACAGAGGATGGTACCGGCATCGTTCATACCGCCCCCGCTTTTGGTGCGGACGACTATCGGGTAGGCCAAAAATATGGCATCGGATTATTGAATCCGGTGGATCGGGAAGGAAAGTATATCGATGGGATGGGGCCTTTTTCGCATCGGTTTGTGAAAAATTACCAGGATGATCCCGAACACAAAGATCTGGACTTAGATATAGCGCTCTGGCTAAAACAGGAAGGCAGGGCGTTTAAGATTGAAAAATACGTCCATAGTTATCCCCATTGTTGGCGTACGGATAAACCGATCATCTACTATCCACTTGATTCCTGGTTTGTTCGGACCACGGCCGTCAAAGACCGGATGATTGCCTTAAACCGTGAGATCGACTGGAAGCCGAAGTCGACGGGGGAAGGGCGTTTTGGGAATTGGCTGGAGAATATGGTGGACTGGAACCTTAGCAGAAGCCGGTTCTGGGGGACTCCGCTTCCCATTTGGATGACCAAAGACGGGAGCCAAACGAAGTGTGTGGGAAGTGTCGCAGAACTTCAGGAAGAAATCCTTAAGGCCAACGAGCGGTTAGAGATGGACCAGCCGACCGTATTCCCTTCGAAGGGACAGGTGGACCTCCATAAACCTTATGTGGATCAGATTACCTTGGTCTCGGATCAGGGGGAACCTATGTTCCGGGAGCCGGACCTCATCGATGTATGGTTTGACTCCGGAGCCATGCCCTTTGCGCAGTGGCACTATCCCTTTGAGAATAAGGCGGCTTTTAAAGATCGATTCCCGGCAGATTTCATTGCAGAAGGGGTCGATCAGACGCGCGGCTGGTTTTACACCCTCCATGCATTAGCCGTGATGTTATTTGATCAGGTTGCTTATCGTACCGTCGTTTCCAATGGACTCGTACTTGATAAATACGGCAACAAGATGAGCAAGCGGCTGGGCAATAGCGTAGATCCCTTTCTGACGATAGAGAAATACAGTGCCGATGCCACCCGGTGGTATTTAATAACCAACGCCGCGCCCTGGGATAGTCTTCGATTTGATGCCAAAGGGATTGAAGAAGGACAGCGAAAGTTCTTTGGGACCCTATTCAATACCTATCAGTTCTTTGCCCTTTATGCCAATGTCGATGGGTTTACGTTTAAAGAAGCGCCCATTCCTTGGGATCAGCGCCCGGAAATGGATCGCTGGATACTCTCCGAACTCCAGGCTTTGATCGAGAAGGTAGAACAGCATTTTGACGCCTACGAACCAACGGGAGCGGGGAGAGCTATAGAGAATTTTCTTGATGAGCAGCTCAGCAACTGGTATGTGCGCCTAAGCCGGCGCCGGTTCTGGAAAGGGGATTATGGGCCCGATAAGGTAGCCGCCTATCAGACCCTCTATACCTGTATTGAAACCCTAGCCCGGCTCATGGCTCCGATTGCACCTTTTTATGCAGACTGGCTTTTTGGGAATCTTTGCGCGGTCACGGGGCGGTTTTCGGAATCCTCCGTCCACCACGTGGACTTTCCCAAGTCGGACCCCACCATGAGAGATCGAGACTTGGAAGAACGCATGCACTTGGCTCAGCAGATTAGCTCTCTTGGCCTATCGCTTAGAAAGAAGGAAAAGATCAAAGTTCGCCAGCCACTTGAGCGGATCCGGGTCATCGTTTGGGACGAAAAAATGAAGGCTCAGATTGAAAAAGTTGCCTTTCTAATCCAGTCAGAACTCAATGTCAAAAAAATTGACTATATTAGTGATTCTGAGGGAGTTGTAAAAAAGAAGCTTAAGCCCAACTTTAAGCTATTGGGTGCCCGGTTAGGCCCTAAGATGAAGGCGGCTGCCCAAGCAATCGCCGCCTCCGACGCCGAGCAGATCCGGCAAATGGAGGCCCAAGGATATCTGGATTATACGATCGAAGGGTCTCCCCTTCGCATTGAGCTCGATGAGGTCGAGTTAATGGCCGAGGATATCCCCGGCTGGACCGTCGCTCAAAGGGATCAGCTTACCGTCGCCCTCGATATCAACTTGACCGAAGAACTCCGGGAGGAGGGGATCGCGCGGGAGTTGGTCAACCGGGTTCAGAAGGTTCGTAAGGACCAGGGTTTGGCTTTGACCGATCGCATCATCCTCCATCTCGAAGAGGAGAATTCTTTTCGGAGTGCAATTATTAATTTCATTGATTATATTTGCACGGAAATTCTAGCCGATGAAATTCGGTGGGAAAAAGACCTATCTTCGGGAACTTCTGTGGAAGTCAATGATAACGCGTTTAAAATATTAATATCTAAACAATATTAAATTATGGCCACCAAAAAAAAGTCCGTTGAAAAGAAAGCGATAGCCCCTAAATCAGGGGAGAAAAAGGGTGCCGCTGGCAAAAAATCCGTGGCGCCGAAGAAAGCTGTGGCCGCAAAAAAAGATACGAAAGACGCTAAAACGGCTAACAAAAAGGTAACGGCAGAGAAAGCTTCGACTTCCAAAGCCGCCTCGAAATCTACAGCCAAAAAAGCCGCGACGACTTCCAAGACCGCTGCGAAAAAAACCGTAGCAAAGAAAGAAGCGGCTCCGGCCAAGGCGGCTGCAAAGAAAAAGGCGGAGGTGAAAACCGCGTCTTCTAAAAAGGAAACGGCCCCGAAGAAAGCGAGCCCGAAGAAAGCAGCAGCCCCAAAGAAGGACGCGAAGAAGGAAGCGACGAAGAAGGTTGCCGAAAAAAAGACGGCGGAAAAGAAGACGGCAACGAAGAAGACCGCAGCTCCTAAAAAGGAAGCGGCAAAGAAGGTTGCTGAAAAAAAGACGGCTGAAAAGAAGACAGCAGAAAAAAAGACAGCGGCTAAAAAAGCCGTAGCCCCAAAGAAAGAGGCGACCAAGAAGGCGGCGGAAAAGAAAACGGCCGCGAAGAAGGCGGAAGCTCCCAAGAAGGTGGCGACGACCAAGAAAGCAGCAGAGAAGAAGACAGCGACTAAAAAAGCAGCAACAAAAACAGCTGAAAAATCAACCGCTGCAAAAAAAGCCGCCGCTCCAGCTAAATCGAAATCCAGCGCGAAGAAAAAGGCGGCGACCAAGACGCCTACTAAAACAGTGACGACCTTCGCGAAGACGGCCTTACCCTCCCGTAAATCGGAATCGATTAATGCGCCCAAGGCGCCGGCAAGCAAGCAGGAAACACCGGTGCGCCAAGAGGAGAAGAACCCCAATCAGGTAATTGCGCATCGCCGGATGCCCAGTCGAGATAAGAAGAAGGAGGATGATAGCCGCACGATGATCAATTACCAGCCAGAGTTTACCCGGTCAATCCTCGATGAGCCGGAAGAGCGTACAGGGCCCGTATATCGCTATAGCGATGAAGAGTTGGCGGAGTTTAAGGAGTTAATCCTGAGTAGACTGGAATCTGCTCGTTCAGAACTGGGCTATCTGCAAGGCCTCATTACCCGAAAAGATGAAGCGGGCACGGAGGATACGGAAAACCGGTACATGAGCATGGAAGATGGAAGTGGTGCCATGGAGCGGGAACAGCTGGCGCAGCTCGCCAGTAGGCAAATCCAATTTATTAATCATTTGGAGAAAGCGCTCATCCGCATCGAAAATAAAACCTATGGAATTTGCCGCGTAACCGGGCAGCTGATTGATAAGGCACGGCTTCGGGCGGTTCCCCATGCGACGCTGAGTATTGAGGCAAAGCGCAGCTTGACCAAATCATAGGAATTCCAGAAAGTTAGAAAGTTCTTCATTAAAAATGCATCGCTACCCATGATGCGGGCCTGCGGACAAGTCGAGATTAGAAGGCAGGGGAGAGCAGGGTAAACTGTTGATTTACGAAATCGATGGTTATCCGCCCATATCCCTCTAACATGGAATTGCCGAAAAAGCCATTCGAACTGGAATCGGCAAAACAGCCTTCTTTTCCCTGTATGATCGCATAGGGGTGGGAGATTTTCCAGGCGCCGGATTCCAGGGATGTTAGCCGAACTACTTGAAGATATAAAAACCCGCCGACTCCCTTGGCGACCATTGAGTTGGCGGGCGGAAGAAAGCGTTGTTTGCGCTTTAACTCGGCCCACTGAAAATGGCTTAGGTTCAGATAATGGCGGTTCGATCGCTCCATGCTGGATCCGCTATTATATCGCAAGGCAGTTTCTAGGGTGTCATTAATGAGAACGGTTATCTGAGGGAGCCCGTCGACCAACTCAAAAGGAAGCTGCAGCTTTGCTTTCAGTGGCTTGGGATCTCGACGGCATCGGAGTCGCTGCTTAGCAAAGTCTATGTCGATGGCAAATTGTCGAAGAAAGTCGGTTCCCAGTATTCCATGAATGCGAAACGGCTCTCCGGGAAGGAGATCTTTGAGCTCCCGACAAGCAAATCTCAAGACCTTATAATTCACACCGCCCAGGGAAAGTTGAGGGATCAAAACCTGGTTATAAGGTTCCTTTCCTGCCACCCCGACAGAAGCCACTGATTATCAGTGGCTTTTTCTATTTTCGGACATATTTCGGACAAATTATATCTGAATATTGATTATTCAATAACCTAAGCAAAGTTAA
>CAZYEZ010000056.1:0-13474 GCA_964646775.1 uncultured Chitinophagaceae bacterium
GGCTTTTTAGAAGGCCCATGGGACAGGGGTTCTTCAATTCAAAGATTCTGCTCAATGATGCGGCTCAATGAGGCTCCTTTTTGTATGAACAGAGTATAAACAGCGCGTAAACAGAGTATCTAAAGACTGTCAACAAAGTCAGAAATCTAGGCGATCGGCCATGCAATGGGTCGGGGCCCGTAAAACATCTGCAAAGAAACAACCGTGAAGGTCTCATTCGGGCAACCCCTGGACCTGTCCTTTCTGGTCAGGGCTAACTTTAATCTTGGACCTTGTTTGCGCCCCGCCGTGTTAGAATGCTCCGCTGCGTCCATGGCGCTTTCGAGATGACAGCCGGCTAGAATGTAGGAAGGCTAGCTCGAGGGAAACCCATCGGCTGAATTAGACAAACGGGATGGCGTCCTCTGCCGTTTGTTATAATCTGCTAAAACGTGAACGGGAGAAGCGATTTGAGGTCGCCTCTCCCGTTGTTTGCATGCCGTTCATCTCCAGGATGATCGTTTCTTGTCCTTCTGAAGATACTTCTATAGGGAACTTGATGGGTTCGGTTTTTTTAGTCAAAATTGTAGGCATCCGGATCGCCCACGGCTTCCAGAGGCGCTTCTTCTACGTGGAGGACTTCCAGGAGATTCTCAAAGCCGCAAGGCTCAATCATATAATGGTAATAGACCCGGTCATTGCGAAACACCCAGACAAACCATTTCATGCCTTTTGGCAGTTCGGTAGAATAGCGCTTTTTCCCTTTCTCTGTGTTGACCGCATAGACATACTTAACCGGAGATCCTAAGTTTTGGGCATAAGCGTCGAGCATTTCGCGAACGGTTTGGCTGGATGCTTTTTCATCCTGCCAGTAGGGCACCGGACCTTGAAGAAGCTTGGACTCATCGAAGTTCCGGGCGAGGCGGCGATAGCTCCCAAAATCGGAGAAATAGATGCTTACTTTATCACGGGCTACTTCATCGGAAAGCTTGACCGTATAGGTGCAGGTTCCTTCGGATCGATCGAGCAATTCGTTTTCTTTCAGAATTTCCACACTGGATTTCAAAGCGGGATAATCCACCGCTTTGACGGTAAGAAATTCATAAAGGCTCACATAAGCTTCGGCCAATGCCATCTCCACGACTTCTTTGCCCCAGTTCTGTTCCATGGCCAGGTATAGGGGATGCGTGATCTCATAGACACGGGCCCTAAAGCCAGCCTGGTTGTACATCTGATTGTTCGATTTTTGCATGACCTCGCCCAACGCTAATACTCGCTCCTTCTTGTTCGGGTTTTTCTGTGCAAGGGCGATAAAGGATTTTATGTACTGATTATATTCCGTCTGTAGCTGATATTCAGGCTTGCTTTGCGTATATAGCGCTTCCATTCGGTCCATAAACTGCTGGCCGGCGGTTTTGATCGTATATGTTCTTTCCGCTCTGGGCGTATGAAAACCTTCGTCCGAGTATTGAATCTGGCTAAATCCGGTTTGATATCCCAATCCGAGTAACATAAGGAAGAGGGCGCGTTTCATAATTGCTTGATTTGACGTAATATTATGTATTCTGAAACGAATATTCAAGTGCTGTTCCGATTTTTTCAAATCCAGGCTGCTCATTGAAACTGGAAACAGAAGAAAAATGGTGGTTTATTTTAATGGAGACCAGACCAAATTTCATTGGGAGTGCTGCCAATCAACGACTCCGCACCGTTGAATTAAACGCCCATAAGGGAGGGATCAAACGCCCAATAGGCGAGGGTGCCGAAATGGGGATATCGGTGAATTTAAAAGCATCGAATGCCCCCGCCCGGACCGCGGGTGTACCTGGGTGCGGAAACAAGGCAACTTGTCCCCGATCTGCTCCTCGTTTCCCTCGTTAAGTCCGGGGCTTACTTGTGGGCCGCGTATCATCGTCTTGTGCCCGATCATAAGCGCGGATAATCGATTTTACCAGCGGATGGCGAACGACATCCGACTCATTCAGGGTAATATGGGCAATGCCCGGGATGTTTCTCAGAATCTGGCTGGCCTTGTATAAGCCTGAACGCTGATTCTTGGGAAGGTCGACCTGGGTGAGATCTCCGGTGATGATCGCTTTGGCCGAAGGCCCGATGCGGGTTAAAAACATTTTAAGCTGCATATCGGTCGCGTTTTGCGCTTCATCTAAAATGATAAAGGCATTGTCCAGGGTTCTTCCACGCATATAAGCCAAAGGAGCAATTTCGATAATTCGGTTGCCCATATAATAGTTGAGCTTCTCGGCCGGTATCATATCATCGAGGGCATCATAGAGGGGGCGCAGATAAGGATCGATTTTTTCTTTCAGGTCCCCGGGTAAAAACCCAAGACTTTCGCCGGCTTCTACGGCAGGACGGGTGAGGATGATTTTTCGTACCGACTTGTTTTTGAGAGCCCGCACGGCCAAGGCAACGGCCGTATAGGTTTTCCCAGATCCGGCCGGGCCGATGGCAAATAAAATATCGTTGGTCTCCGAAGCTTGTACGAGCTTTTTTTGGTTCGGCGTTTTGGCGCGAATAACCCTTCCTCCAGACCCATAGAGAATGATGTCTGCCGGTGCATTTTGTTCAAAAGCAGCTTCTGTTTCTTCGGCAGACTCCCCAAGGAGTTGAATGAATTCAGCGTCGGAGAGATGCCCACTTCTTTCCAGCTGGCGTACGATTTGTTCAATCTTGGCCTTCGCCAATTCGACTTCCTCCGCCTGTCCCGACACCTTGATGCGGGATCCCCGGGAAAGAATTTTGAGCAGGGGGAACTGCTTCTTTAGTAAATCGAACTTTCCGTTGTTTACCCCGAAAAACTCAATCGGATTTACCGATTCCAGGTCGATGATCGCTTCCGTCAATGCAAGATGATTTAGTTCCCCCTTCCATGAGGGAAGGGGGAAACATTGGATTAAAATTTGTATCCCTGAGTTTTGAAGGTTTCAAGTTTCGTTCGCAGCTCTGGGTGGTGGAGCGCCAGAATCCGGGCTGCCAGTACAGCGGCATTGCGTGCTCCGGCCTTACCGACAGCCAGCGTTCCCACAGGGAGACCTGCAGGCATTTGGACGATGCTATATAAGGCATCGATGCCGCCGGGTAGTCCACCTTCTAGGGGTACCCCCAGGACGGGCAGTGGTGTATAGGCTGCACAGACGCCGGGCAGGGCCGCCGCCATGCCCGCCGCGGCTATGATCACCCCGAAACCTTGGTCCTCTGCGCTCACCATCCGCTCTTTCACCTGATCGGGATTGCGGTGGGCAGAGGCGATCACCAGTTCGGATGGGATGCCAAATCCATCCAGCCATTTTATGGATTCGCTCATGACGGGCTCGTCGGTTTTAGAACCGATAATAATCATTACTTTTTTCATGTTTGCAGTCATTGTGGTTTTGGGGAATATCCCACGGGGGACCATGCAAAGATAAAGGCTGAACCCTTAGCGAAAAAAGGAGATTTCCTTTGGCCCAGGAAATCATCGCTATTGGTTAACTTCACCTGATTTTTATGCAACAACTCCAGGATAAAGTAGTCATGATCACCGGTGCCTCATCGGGGATCGGACATGCCTTAGCCAAGGCATGCCTTGAGAAAGGGGCGCGTTTGGCCCTTTGCGCACGACAAGCAGATCGGCTTCAGGAAGCCTTTAAAGGGGAGGACCCGAGCCGGGTATTCTGTATGGCTGCGGATATATCGATCTGGGAAGACTGTGAGCGTTTCGTCCAAGGCGCTCACGCCCATTATGGGCGCCTGGATCTGCTCATTAACAATGCCGGCATCAGCATGCGCGCCTTGTTTGACGAAGTAGATATTAAAGTGCTGAAGGAGCTGATGGATATCAATTTCTGGGGAACGGTATACTGCACCAAATTAGCGCTTCCGTATCTGAAAGCAGCCGCCCCTTCGTCCATCATCGGCGTATCCTCTATTGCGGGCTACCGAGGGCTTCCTGCCCGGTCGGGCTACAGTGCCTCCAAGTTTGCCATGCAGGGCTTTCTAGAGTCTCTTCGTGTTGAACTTAAGCCCCATAACATTGAAGTGATGTGGGTTTCTCCGGGCTTTACTGCATCGGAAATTCGAAAGCGGGCCCTCGGACCGCGGGGGCGGAGCCAGGAGGAATCTCCACTGGCGGAATCCCAGCTCATGTCGGCCGAAGAAGTGGCGCGGCGTATCCTGGAGGCTTGGGCCAAGAAAAAGCGAAGCCTGGTCATGACTCAACAAGGCAAATGGACGGTTTGGCTGAACAAATGGCTTCCTTCACTCACCGATAAGCTCGTATATCGCCATTTCCTTAGAGAGCCGGATTCCCCACTACAGCGGCCAGCCAACGATCGGCCTGGGGAACCTGTCTAGAATAGAAATGATAAATCATGCTTATCTTAGCTTAAGCATGTTATTATATTCATTGAAAATCAGCCCTATGCATTTTTATACTTCGCTTATCGCCGTATTTGTTCTTGTTTTGTCGGGCTGGACCTCTGCTCATGGGCAGGCGCAGACTTATTTATACCATACCAATAAAAACTTCGTCAATTCCATCAAGGTAACCAAGGGCGGCAAAGAATGGCGTCGCGCTTGGGCCGGGGGATTCAATCAGCCCCAGTTTGCTCAGGCGGATCTGAATCGGGATGGGAAGATGGATCTGGTCGTTTATGAAGCGTTCAAAGGGGTGAAGACCTTTATCAGCGAAGGGCAACCTGGGGATCCCGATTATCGCTACGCGCCAGAATATGAATGGCTTTTCCCGGATGTATGGCGTTATCTAAAACTCATCGACTACAACTGCGATGGCATTGAAGATGTCTTTCATTTTGGAAGTTCTGGCGTTGCCATTGCCGATGGTTATATTAACCAAGATGGAAATCTCACCTTTAACCCCAGTCGCGAGATAAGGTATAGGGATCCGGGAGCGACGGGCATGGTGAATATCCATGTGAATGGTTCGGATATGCCGGCCATCCTGGATGTGGATGGGGACGGGGATTTGGATGTCGTCGCTTTTGCCATGAACGGATATTATGTTACCCACTTTCTGAATCAGCGCGAGGAGCTGGGTTTGCCTTGCGACACTTTTGTCGTAAAACGCCAGGATAACTGCTGGGGAAGAATGCGTCAGGATACCGCCCGTGAACATGTTTTGCATCTAACTTGCGATAATTCAGGGTTGAAGACAAGACAGGAAAAGAAAACCCATGGAAACAACCTCCTATGCCTTTTTGATGCGGATGGAGATGGCGACTATGATGCCCTGATCGGGAATCTGCTCTATGATGATATCCAGTTTATTCGGAACGGAAAGGCGGATTTTGGCTATTATGCCGATACCATGATTAGCCAGGACACGGCCTGGAAATATGGAGATCACTCCGTCCATCTTCCATCCGGGCCGATGGCTTTCTGGCTAGATGTGGATGCGGACGGGGATAAAGATATTCTCGTGAGTCCTTCCATATATGGGGGGCTAAACTATAATAATGTAGCTTTTTTCGAAAACAAGGGATCTGATGCGTCACCGGATTTCCGATTTCAGTCCTATCAATATTTAATCGATGAAATCATTGACATGGGAATGCGTTCCTATCCCCTGTTTTATGATTTCAACCGGGATGGTCGTCTGGATTTGTTTATTGGCGCTTTGGGCTTTTATCAGGATAGCGGCGATATGCGGGCCAAAGTGGCTTATTTGGAGAACCGTAGTTCGGGAACAAATCTGTCCTTTGAGTTCGTTGAGGATGATTTTCTGAATTTGAGCTCCTTGAACCTGACGGGGGCGGCCCTGGCCATCGGCGACATCAATGATGACGGACTCGATGAATTGGTTTTAGGTACCGAGGACGGGAAAGTATATTATTTTAAGAATCGGGCTACGAAGCCGCGGGACGTCCCCGACTGGGATCCCCAGCCCATCGTCTTGAAGGATTATAATAACCATGACATCAAAGTCGTGGGGGCAGCCGCTCCGCTGATTTATGATATCAGCGGGGATGGAAAGCCAGATCTGATTCTGGGGTCTGCCAATGGAAAACTGGCCTACTATGAAAATCAGTCCCTGCTTCACGGGAACCTTCGACTTCGATTTATTACCGATTTTCTTGGGGAGGTGAATGTGGGGACTCCATTGAATCCCAAAGGCCATAGCGTCCCTTTTATTGGCCCGATCGATAATTCCGGGGTTCCTTACCTGATGGTTGGCAACAATTATGGAAACATTGCCCGATACGACGGGTTCCTCGGTAATACGACCACGCCTTTTACTCGATTGGATTCGCTATATTCAGGATTATCAACCCATGGTCATTTTGCCGCCCCCGCATTTGTGGATCTGGACGGCGATGAATTTTATGAACTGTTCCTAGGGGGTGAAATGGGTGGCATTGAAATATTTCGCCAGTGGTTTCGGGTGAGTCTGGAGGAAACCCAATCCCAGGATGCCCGTTGGACGGTCTACCCCAACCCCGCCCGGGAGATGATTTATGTTCAGCCTGGCAGGCAAGCTTTGGCCGATGGCCGAATCCGCATCTATGATGCCATGGGTGTGATGAGAAAAGAGGTGCTCATTACCCCCGGGCCTGCGCCCCAGGCCATCGATATCGGAGATTTGGCTTCCGGCTTGTATTTTCTGGTTGCCCCCCAGACGCCCCAAAGGAGAGCGACCTCCTTTATAAAACATTAGTGGATTATGAATCAATATAAGTTTAAGCTTCCTACCTTCATTCGGCCCCTTTTGCTGGTGGGATCGCTGTTTTTGCTTTGCGCTGACCCTTTGTTCGCCCAAAGGGATGGGCGAGTGTTTCATCCCTCGCAGGCCATACCTGTAGAAGAGTTCGGGCATGATCTCAACTGGGCCTGGGCGGGAGGCATGAACAATCCTCAGCTGGGCCTCGCCGACCTGAATCAGGACGGACTCAACGACCTGGTGATTTATGAAAGCTTCATGGGGGTAAAAACCTTCATCAATCAAGGCAGTCCAGGTAACCCTCAATACCGCTATGAACCCAGCTACGAGGCCTATTTTCCGACCATTTACGGATTTATGCAACTCGTGGATTACAATCGGGATCAGATACCCGACCTGTTTCATCGGGGGAACCATGGGATCGGCGTTTATACCGGGTATTATGACAATCAGGTGTTGAAGTTTCGGTTTTTTACCGAGTTGTTTTACCAGGGGATCAATGGGTGGACGAACGTTTACACCGACGCATCCGACATTCCCGCTATTGTAGATGTGGATGGAGACGGGGACCTGGATATCGTGACTTTTTATCAGCTGGGTAAGCATATCAATTTTTATCGCAACTGCCAGGTCGAGAAAGGTTTGCCTACCGACAGCATTGTCATCTGTGTCATGGATGCCTGTTGGGGAAAAGTATACCAGGGCTATGAACGGACCCAT
Source organism: uncultured Chitinophagaceae bacterium (assembly GCA_964646775.1). GTDB lineage: Bacteria > Bacteroidota > Bacteroidia > Chitinophagales > Chitinophagaceae > CAYPQN01. Next base: position 7,376 of record CAZYEZ010000056.1, read on the forward strand.
CAGCTGGGTATTAATTGCGGAAACCTGCCTACGACCTGTAAAGGCTGCGACCCTTTGCCTTCCGGGCAGAAAGTCACCCATGCCGGCAACACCCTCCTGCTTTTCGATGAAGATGGGGATGGAGATTTGGATATGCTTTGCGGGAACATCGATTTTTCGGATATCCAGTTCTTGCGCAATGGTAAAGCAGATTTCAATCATCCTCGGGATACGATGATCTTTCAGGATACCGCTTGGGGGCCTGGCACCCATTCTCTCTATCTGCCCCAGTGGCCTGCCAGTTTTTACCTGGACATCGATGATGACGGCGACCGAGACTTGCTGTTTACGCCACATGCCTATGGCTCGGAGAACCGAAATACCGTGGTGTTTTATGAAAACAAGGGCACCGATGCCCATCCTCAGTTTGAGCCTTTTTTCGGGAGATACCTGTCTCGGGAAATGATCGATTTAGGCACCAATTCCTATCCCGTTTTTTATGACTATGACCGCGATGGGCTGGACGATCTTTTTGTAGGATCGGAAGGAATATTTGAAGCGGCCGGCATCTTGCGCTCACGAATTTTCTACTATCGTAATGTGGGAACGGCGACAGATCCCGCGTTTCAGTTGGTAACCGATGACTTTCTGGGTCTGCGAAGCATTAACCTTCAGGGGGCCGCCATGGCTTTCGGAGATCTGGACGGGGATGGCAAAGATGATTTGATTATCGGTCAGGCCAATGGAAGGCTGGTGTTTCTAAAAAATCAGGCGGTGGATAATGCCAGCACCCCCAATTGGGTCGTGGACCAATATATATTGCGTGATGAAGACGGGGAACCGGTTTCGGCCGGGAAGAATGCGACGCCCGCGCTTTACGATTTGAATGGGGATGGCCATCTGGATTTGATTTTAGGAAACCAGTCCGGTCGTTTAACCTACTATGAAAACACGGCCGCCGCTTCTTTGGGCCTTCGATTTCGAACCCATGATCTGGGTCAGCTAAGAGTCGACCAGGATTTGACCGGGTTTTACGGCTATAGTGTACCCTATTTTGGGACGATTGACAACACGGGGAAACCTTATTTGGTCATTGGCGCGGAGTCCGGCCGGCTTTACCGCTACGAGATCCCGGCCAATTGGTCGGATCCATTTGTCAGGGTGGACTCTTTTTATTCATGGATCGAAGACGATCTGCATGCCGCGCCCAGTTTTACCGATTTTGATGGGGATGGCCTCCATGATCTGGTCATAGGGAATCATCTCGGGGGGCTCCGCCTTTACAAACAGCTTTTTTCCGTGAACGTCGAAGACCATAACCGGGAATCATCCCATACGATGGATCTGTATCCGAATCCCGCCATCGATAAGGTAAGAGTTCGTTGGCAGGGGGCTTCTCAAGGACTGCGACTGCAGATTCGGGATTTGCAGGGGCGCTTGCACCGCCAGCAGGAGTTTACGGCGGATCAGGCGGAGTATGAGCTTTCCCTAGAAGGCCTGGCTCCCGGATCCTACTTTATCCATGGGGAAGTGCGCGGGAAGCGGGCCGTTAAGAAATTGCTTATTCTGCCTGCTCAGCCCCGATAAAAGAAAGGGCAGACCAAGCCCTTGGCCACAGGCGGCTTCAACGGCAAAAAAGACGATAAGCAGGAAAAGGCTGGGGGAAACCCAGCCTTTCAAATTTTTGCAGGATCGCAGCGGTCTCTGCGCTTTCTATCTGTCTATATACTATCCGTCTATCTATCTACTATCAATCAATCAATCTATCTATCAACGATAGGTTTTAATCACCCAGAATGTAGGCGAAAACCAGGGGCGCCACAATGGTGGCATCGCTTTCGATGACAAATTTGGGCGTATGGATGTCGAGTTTACCCCAGGTGATTTTCTCATTGGGGATCGCCCCGCTATAAGATCCATAGGAAGTCGTCGAATCGCTGATCTGGCAGAAGTAAGACCAGAAGGGCACTTCTTTCCAACCAAGGTCCTGATACATCATAGGAACGACGCAGATGGGGAAATCTCCGGCGATGCCCCCACCGATCTGGAAAAAGCCTACTCCTTTGTCGCCGGCATTTTCCTTATACCAGGAGCTAAGCCAGACCATATATTCGATCCCGGATTTCACGATCGAAGGCGACCAGTCTCCCTTGATGCAATAGGAGGCAAAGATATTTCCCATGGTGCTGTCCTCCCATCCCGGACAAATGATGGGAAGATTCTTTTCTGCCGCGGCAATCATCCAGCTGTGGGCAGGATCAATTTCATAATAGGGTTCCAGCAGCTTTTGGTTTAGCAGTTGATACATATACTCATGCGGGAAGTATCGCTTCCCTTCCTCGGAGGCTTTGCGCCAAAGACCTTCTATATGTTGTTGGATGCGACGGAAAGCTTCTTCCTCGGGAATGCAGGTGTCGGTCACCCGGTTGTATCCTTTTTCTAGCAATGCCCATTCGTCTTCTGGACTTAGATCGCGATAATGGGGGACGCGCTTATAGTGACTGTGCGCCACCAGGTTCATAATATCTTCTTCGAGGTTGGCTCCTGTGCAGCTGATAATTTGAACCTTATCCTCCCGAATCATTCGGGCCAGGGAAATGCCCAGTTCCGCCGTACTCATGGCGCCGGCCAGGGTAATCATCATTTTCCCGCCCTCTAGCATATGCGCTTCGTATCCTTTGGCGGCATCGATCAATGCGGCCGCATTGAAGTGACGGAATTGATGTTCGATGAACTGTGAAACGGGACCTTTTTTCATGACGAAGGATTTTCTAAATGATGGATGAAGTATTTTGACTTTTTTGATGCCGGTCTGCCCTTCCAGGTCCCCGTTTATTTAAGGGTCCAGGAAACGCAGCAACGGATGAATCTCAGCATTCGGATCGGGTCCGGTTTGGTCTAGAGGCGGTGGATTTCGATGATTATGCTTTTTCTGCCTCGCGAATGAATTCCATAACCCAGTCTGTGGTGTATGATTTTGGACGCTCAATGGGGAAGCCCAGTGCGCGATCCCAGCAGAGACTGGCCAGGACACCCAGGGAGCGCGATACGGCAAAAAGAACCGTATAGAAATCTTCTTCCACCAGACCGTAGTGCTTAAGCAGGGCTCCCGAATGGGCGTCTACATTAGGCCAGGGGTTTTTGATTTTTCCGGTAGCATCCAGGATTTTTGGCGCCACTTCATAGACCTTCCAAACAGTTTGAACCATCGGGTCTTCGCTGCAGTGTTTTTTGGCAAATTCCATTTGCGCTTCAAAACGTGGGTCCGTTTTTCGCAGGACCGCATGGCCGTAACCAGGCACGACTTTGCCTTCGCTTAAGGTTTTTTGGATGTATTCGGCGATTTGATCCACTTCCGGGGACTGGGTGCCCAGCTCCTGATGCATTTCCTCGATCCACCGAATCACTTCCTGGTTAGCCAGTCCATGTAAGGGGCCGGCCAGTCCAGCCATACCGGCGGCGTAGGAAAGATAGGGGTCGCTCAGGGCGGAACCTACCAAGTGCGTTGCATGGGCGGAAACATTGCCCCCTTCATGGTCCGCGTGAATGGTCATATAAAGGCGCATAAGCTCAAAGAACCCGGGATCTGAGTAACCAAGCATATGGGCGAAATTGCCACTCCAATCGAGCATGCCATCGGGTTGGATGTGGTCCCCATTCTTGTATTTGCGACGATAAATGTAGGCGGCGATCCGGGGAAGACGGGCGATGAGGTTCATCGCATCTTCGTATACATAAGACCAATGGTCTTTTTTGTTTATCCCCTCCGTATAGGCTCTGGCGAACTTGGACTCCGTTTGCATGGAAAGAATCGCCACGCAGTACTGGGTCATGGGGTGCGTCGACAGAGGAAGAGATTCGATGACATCAAATACATGATTGGGCACGTGAGACCTACGGCTCCAAACGGTGGAAAGGTGCTCTACGTCGGAGGCTTCCGGAATTTCTCCTAAGAGCATGAGGTGGAACAAACCTTCAGGAAGGGGCTCTTGGCCACCTTCGGCTTTAGGGAGTTTGGCCCGCAGCTGAGGGATGGAATACCCCCGAAACCGTATGCCTTCATTGGCATCCAGCAAGGAAGTTTCTGTAATCAGTCCCGGAATGCCTCGCATCCCTTGATAAAGTTGGGAGATGGTCACCTCTCCGAGTACCTCCTGGCCATGATTGGCCAGCATTTCTCTTATTCTTTCCGCTTGCGCGTCGGCTTTACGCTTGAAATTTTCTTTAATGTAACCCATATTGTGTATTGACTTGTACCGTTTCAGCGGTATTTTCCGAAACGCTCCAAAGGTAATGAAAGCAAGTCAAAAAAACCGGCGGCCCCCATGGAAAAGCTGGGCATTTTTTAGGAGTCGAGGAAAGGAGGCCGGAAACGCCTTTTTAGGAGCGGGTTTTTTAGGGCCTTACTCGAAGGGCGGGGAAATGAAATGGAGATCTGCCTGGGGTCCGAAAATATCCGCCAGCCGCTCGGCATGCGTGTGCGTGACGAATACTTGTCCATAGTCATCGCTCTGAATGATTTGTAGCAGGGCTGCAATCCGTTGCTCATCCAGCTTTTCGAACAGGTCATCGAGCAGAAGAAAAGGGGTCTGGCCCGATTTCTCTTTGAGGTACTGAAACTGGGCAAGCTTCAAGGCAAACAAATAGGTTTTTTTCTGTCCTTGCGATCCGAAGCGACGGATGGGCATTTCGTTGATTCTAAACTCCCATTCATCGCGGTGCAGGCCGCGTGTCGTTCTCAGGGCCTTTTGGTCGTAAGCCAGGTTTTGGGCAATCAGCTCGTCCATGGGGGCCTCATGCAAGTCGCTTATATACCTGAGGCTGGGAACTTCCTTCTCGTTGGAAAGGGCGGCGATGATTTCTTTCAGCCTCGGGACAAAGGCCTGAAGGAACTGCTGTCTTTGGGCGAACAAATAGGGCGCGTGGGCGGAAAGAATCTGCTCGTAATATTCTCGCTCCGAAACCGGTCGCCTTTGCCGCAAATTCTCCGTCCACCATGCGTTGCGGTTTTGCAGGGCTTTCTGGTAAGCCATCAGCGAGTCCAGGTAGGGGAGATCGGTTTGGGCAAGGATGCCATCCATCCACTTCCTTCGGTATTCAGACCCGCCATTAATCAGCGATAAATCATCGGGAGCAATCATTACGGCCGCATAGCGGCCGATATGGTCTCGATGGCGCGGATAGGGAAAGGAACCTCGGAATAAATCCTTTTTTCCATCGCGCCAGCGCAGGGCAATGGTTTCTTCGAGGTCTTGACGGACAAAATCCCCTTCCACTCGAAACCCATCCTGACCCCATTGGACGCTATCACGCAGCTGATGGCTAAAATAGCTTTTGGTATAACAGAGCAAGTATAGGGCGTCGAGAAGGTTGGTTTTTCCCGTGCCATTCGGCCCGCAGATTCCCGTCATGGAAGTCGGAAAGGCAAAATGCGCCTCGCCGTAATTGCGGAACTGCGTCAATCTTATATGTTTTATGCGGGCCAATGGGGGAAAGGAACGAAAGTTTTTATATTTTCGCACAAATTTAGATAAACTGTGCAAACTCCATTTGGTAAAGAAACCTATCTCTATTGGTTCGAACTCATGTTGCTGCTTCGCCGGTTTGAAGAGAAAACAGGACAGCTTTATGGTATGCAGAAAATTCGAGGTTTCTGCCATCTTTATATTGGTCAAGAGGCCGTGGCGGCGGGCATGATGACGGCCATCCGCGACGATGACAATGTGATTACCGCCTACCGGGATCATGGCTTGGCCATCGCCAAAGGCATGGAAGCCAAGGTCTGCATGGCAGAGCTCTATGGAAAAGCCACGGGATGTAGCAAGGGAAAGGGGGGCAGCATGCACTTCTTCGATAAGGAAAAACGTTTTTTTGGCGGCCACGGGATCGTTGGCGGACAGATCGGTATCGGGGCGGGGATTGCCTTTGCCGACCAGTATTTTGGCGAAGACCGGGTTACCCTTTGCTTTTTTGGAGACGGGGCGGCCAGGCAAGGCATTCTCCATGAGACCTTCAATATGGACGTACTTTGGCAGCTTAATGTCGAATTAATTTGAGAGAACAACAATTATGCCATGGGGACTTCTTTGAAACGGACGTCTAAGGTTTTGGATATTTATA
>CAZYEZ010000057.1:0-13396 GCA_964646775.1 uncultured Chitinophagaceae bacterium
TTATCCCTCAGCTCAACCCATAGGTTCCTGCTTTACAGTCAGCCAACGGATATGCAAAACGGTACAATCTCGGAGAAGCTTGACACTATTGGCTCGTTGTTCCCCAAAAAATGACTTTTGATGAAGTTGGACTTTGAGCCGATCGCATATGCGAAGCTGCTCTATATATTTACCGCATCATCAATGGCATAGAGGGAAATGAAAAAGGGACAAGCCGTATTAAAAACAACTTGTCCCGTTTAAGTGCCCAGAACTGGATTCGAACCAGCACATCCTTTCGGACGCTGCGACCTGAACACAGTGCGTCTACCAATTTCGCCATCTGGGCTTGGAAAAGCAAATATAGGTCTCTTGCCTAAATGTACAAATAGTTTTTTATGGCCATTAACCTGCATTATGCGGTTAAAAGGCTGCAGCCTCTGAGGGCCGAGTGGTCAATCCGACCTAATACCTCAAAGTATTCCTCGTTCACGGTTCCCTGATCGTCGGTCGCGATGAAGCTGCATGAATGTAGATTGGCAAGATCAATGATGTTTAGCGCGCCGGTGCCTGTTCGGCTTACCGCTAATGGATCGTTTATTTCACGAACCAGGACCGCCATACTTGGACTAAGAATCAACTTCCCATCTTTTTTTGCATAGGCTTGGGAAAGCATTTCCGTCATTCCATATTCGGAGTGGACTTGATCAACTCCCAGGCGATCCATAAGATATCGATGAACCTCACCTCTTGTCCATTCTTTTCTTCGCCCTTTCATCCCACCCGTCTCCATCACAATAGCCTGCTCCATGTTTCCAGGGGAACTGGCAGCAAAATCAAGTAGGGCAAAGGTCACCCCAATGAGCAACGTTTTCCTGCGGCTATTTGCCCGTTTGCGGATGACATGGCTTAGCGCTTGAAAATCGTCGAGATAGAATCCATTGTCTGGATCACCACTCCTGTCCATTAAATACTGGCACATGTACACTAGGGAGGCATTTTTTCGCTCTAGATAGCTCGGCAGAAGCGCTAGGATGCCGTAGTCTTCTGGGCGTCCGTATGCGTAATTAAACCCGCTTTCTATAGCTTTATGATATAGAGTGAGGTCCCCTATATAGTGTCTGGAGCGAACGTCGTCTGAGGTACCGCTGCTCTCAAAATAAAAGGAGGGAGCGTTGTATTTTTGGTTTATGATCAGGTGAGTGCGGAAAAAGGAAAGGGGAAGAAAAGGAATCTCTTCAATACGGTGAACGTTTTTTGGATGCTTTCCAAGCAGATCTGCATACTGTCTGTAGATCGGCTGGCGCTCATACTGATAGCGAAATACCTCCATGGCGATTTCCGAGAAGTTTTCTCGGGTAACCAAATCCATATATCGGCCAGTTTCCAGGTGGAATTGATCAGACACTTTGCTAACTTTGAATAGGTATGAAAAGGCAAATTTATTGGATTTTACCCGGTCTTTGTGCAATGCTGCTGGGCGCGGTAATGCTTGGGGGTTGTAGAAAAGAGACGGCTAATTCGAAGATTCCTTATATCAGCTGGATTGGGATGAGTAAGGATCGTGTTCAATCGGGGAATGTTAGAGATACCGTGCTTTTGGTTTTTGCGTTGAGAGATGGGGATGGTGACTTAGGCCATGATGATGAGTATGATCTTTTTCTCATTGATAGTCGGGATACCAGTCGCGCGGAATTGGGCTTTTCTTTGCCCACCATCCCTGATGAGATTGTGAATCCACGAACCGGCATTGAAGGAGAGTGCCAGATTGCCGTAGACGCAGCTCGTTTCTTGCTTCTCAGGGATGATTATCCCGATGGCGATAGTTTATATTATGAGTTTTACATACGGGATAGGGCGGGTCATGAAAGCAATCGCCTTGAAACGCCAATGATTTACATTATGCCCTAAACATCGAGGCGTATGTTTCCTTTTTTTGCATGAAAAGACCGGAAGGAGTGGATAACTCATGCTTGGTTTTCGTATGTTTGACCTTCAATTTTTTTAAATGAAGCAACTCGTAGAAGATTTTACAACGCAGCTAAAGGAAGCCATCATGATTGCTCGGCAGATAAAGCCGGTTGCCGAGGCAAAGGAGATTTCACAGGTGCTCATTTCAGGATTGGGCGGGAGTGGAATCAGCGCTTCCATTATTCAGAACTTTTGTAATCTGGACCTAAAAGTTCCTCTGGTCGTAAACAAAGACTACGACATTCCAGGTTTTGTCGGCCCTGAAACACTGGTTGTCATTTCATCTTATAGCGGGAATACGGAAGAGACGGTTTCAGCCATGAAGCAGGCCATTAAGAAGAAGGCTAGAATCGTATGTATTACCTCCGGCGGAGAGATTGCGGAGATGGCCATAAAAAGAAACCTAGAATGTGTATTGCTGCCGGCGGGCTTGCCGCCGCGCGCCTGCATTGGATATGGCCTTGTACAACTTATGTATGTTTTAGACCGAAATGGACTCTTATCTCATCCTTGGGAAAGGGAGATTAAGGCCGTAATCAAGCTGCTCGATGAAAAGCGGCGATCCATTCGGCAGAAGGCCTTTAATCTTTCCCGCAAACTCTTAGATACCATTCCAGTTATCTATGCCCCCTCCCAATATGAAGGGGTCGCGGTCCGATTTAGGCAGCAGATTAATGAGAATGGCAAAATGCTTTGTTGGCACCATGTGATTCCGGAGATGAACCATAATGAGTTGGTAGGCTGGAGGAGAAAGCAAGAGGAATTATCGGTTGTTTTTATTCGGACCGAAGATGAATCAGACCGTATCCAGCTTCGCACGAGTTTCACCCGCAAAGTTGTCGGCAAGTATACGGGGAAAATGTATGAACTGGTGGCCGTAGGGAAGACCTATTGGGAGCGGGTCTTTTATCTGATTCATATTACAGATTGGATTTCCATTTACCTTGCAGAAGGCAATGGTGTGGATGCCCGGGAAGTCCGAATTATCAATGATCTGAAATTTGAGCTGGGAAAAGTTTGATAATGGAATTTTAGTCGTTTGAATTGCAGGTTTTTTTCTTAATTTTGTGGTCCTGGCAGGTCTTATGCGACCAGCTCCTACTGAATCCCCCAGGACAGGAATGTAGCAAGGGTAGGTGGTTGTAGCGGTGCGACATAGGTAACTTGCCAGGATTTTTTCTTTTTGCAGCATTTCCATAATAACAATTAGATACATCCTCCCATGAAATTTTTTATCGATACGGCGAATTTGAATCAAATTAAGGAAGCGCATGCTCTAGGAATTTTGGACGGGGTAACGACCAATCCGTCTTTAATGGCCAAGGAAGGCATCGGTCCCTCTGCCGTGGCAGACCATTATAAAGCTATTTGCGAACTGGTCGATGGACCCGTTAGCGCGGAGGTGCTTAGTACGGACTTTGAGGGAATGATTGAGGAAGGGCAAAAGTTGGCAAGCATCCATAAAAACATTGTGGTAAAAGTTCCAATGATCGCCGAGGGTATTAAAGCCATTAAATGGTTCACCGACCAAAATATTGCCACCAACTGTACTTTAGTTTTTTCCGCGGGCCAGGCAATCTTGGCGGCGAAAGCGGGAGCTACCTATGTTTCGCCTTTCATTGGCCGCATCGATGATAGCAATTGGGATGGCGTACAGCTTATCGAGCAAATTGTTAGCATTTACAATGCCCAAGGATTTATGACCGAAGTTTTGGCTGCCTCTATTCGTAATCCACTACATATTGTACGCTGCGCAGAAGCGGGAGCCGACGTCTGCACCTGTCCTTTGTCCTCTATAATGGGCCTATTAAAACACCCCCTCACCGATCTCGGATTGGCGCAGTTCCTCAAAGATGCGGCCGTTCATAAGTAGATCCGTCCTCCGCGGTCGGTTTCCAGAGAATACATGTCTTTTCTGCAAATAGCAGATTAGTTGCCTTTCTATTTAAGAGGTTCTTGGATTCAGCCTGAACCTTGCTAAATGTCTATTACCCGTCATTTAGAAACCCAAAGGAAGTCTAAAGAAAACCCATAGAAAATCCGGGTTGAAAATCGATTCAGGGCTTGCTGAACTTGGCCTGCGCCCTTCTTTCTCCTCTGCGGTTTTTCTTAAGATTTCCGTCGCATACTAGCGGGGGAGGGGTGGATCAGGGTTGAGACATCGTCATTCATGCGTGCATGGAAAAACAGAACGCGAAGCTCGTTGTAAAACGAACTCCGCGCTCTATAATTTGTACATCGATGCATGGTATTTAGCAGCCATGCCATGGACTCCATTTATGCTCGGTGGACTTAGGATGCCGTTGCCGAAACTTTATTTAAGGCTTCGGCCATGGTCTTCCCAATATGGGCGGGACTTTCTACGACATGAATGCCACAGGCACGCATGATTTTCATTTTGGCTTCGGCCGTATCTTCTGCGCCGCCAACGATGGCACCCGCATGACCCATTCTGCGACCGGGAGGTGCGGTTTGTCCGGCTATGAAACCAACAACGGGTTTTTTCATATGGTGTTTCAGCCATTCCGCCGCTTCGGCTTCCATATTCCCTCCAATTTCTCCAATCATGATTATGCCTTCCGTTTCCGGATCATTCATGAGCAATTCGACGGCTTCCCGTGTGGTGGTTCCGATAATGGGGTCGCCACCAATGCCGATGGCAGTTGAAATGCCTAAGCCGGCTTTCACCGCCTGATCTGCAGCCTCATAAGTAAGGGTGCCAGACTTGGAAACAATACCAATCTTACCCGGTTTGAATACAAAGCCAGGCATGATACCGACTTTCGATTCACCCGCCGTGATTACGCCCGGACAGTTAGGGCCAATCAGTCGGCAGTCTTTGTCGGCAATAAAGGATTTTACTTTGACCATATCCTGAACCGGAATCCCTTCGGTGATACAGATAATCACCTTAATCCCTGAGTCTGCAGCTTCCATAATGGAATCTGCCGCAAATGCCGGCGGTACAAAAATGATGGACACTTCAGCCTGGGTCTTATCTACGGCCTCTTTCACGGTGTTGAAAACGGGAAGGTCGAGGTGAACAGAGCCGCCTTTACCTGGGGTTACACCGCCTACGATTTGCGTGCCATACTCCAGCATCTGTTTGGCATGGAAGGTGCCTTCCGTGCCTGTAAAGCCTTGCACAATTACTTTGGAGTCTTTATGAATTAATACCGCCATGATAAAATATGATTGGAAATTTGATACTGCGCAAAATTACAGTAATTGTAGGCAAAATCAAATCCGGATCCTCAGAAAGGCAGCCCATGGACGAATATTCCTAAGAGCAGGCGCTATTTATGGCGTTTGGGAGCTGTATTTAATGCTCAGCTCCTTGGCTTTGGACATGAAGTCCGAGGCGAAAATAAACTGATTTAGTTTTTCATCCTTGCTATGGATAATCTCCTGGCTGGACCCTTCCCATTGCTTTTTTCCTTGGTACATATAGATGATATGATCGCCGCTTTCCATGACCGTATTCATATCATGGGTGTTGATAATGGTTGTCATCTTATACTCTAGCGTAAGCTCCTTGATGAGTCGGTCAATGACCAGTGAAGTTTGAGGGTCTAATCCAGAATTGGGTTCGTCGCAAAACAAGTATTTGGGGTTTAGAACGAGAGCTCGGGCCAGGGCCACCCTTTTTTTCATGCCTCCACTTATTTCGGCGGGAAACTTTTTATTGACCCCTTCGAGGTTAACCCGGTCCAGGACCGCGTTAACCCGGTCCAATTTCTGCCTTCTGGTGGATTTTGTGAACATATCAAGCGGGAAACGCACGTTCTGCTCTACGGTCATGCTATCAAAAAGCGCTGATCCTTGGAATAGCATACCAATCTGGGTTCTAATTTCTTTCAGCTCTTTTTTGTCAATTTTTAGAATATCGGTACCATCGAAGATGACTTGCCCGCGATCCGGGCTCATGAGGCCGACCATGCATTTCATCAAAACGGTTTTCCCGCTACCGCTGGATCCGATAATCAGGTTTACCTTTCCGGTTTCCATTACGGCAGAAACGTCTTCGATCACTCGTTTTGAGCCAAAGCTTTTGTGGATTTCCTTGATTTCAATCATCTGCACTACAATTACCCAAAAATAAGGCCAAAATCGAGAACTGGAAGGGCAGCCATGCAAGCCGGTTTACCCTGCCCCTCCATCCCTGGATCAGGTCTGAAATACTCCTAGTTTGAAGGGTTCCATATGCGGATTATGATTCGCTGCTTCGATGCCGGCCGCAATCCGTTGGCGCGTCTCTCTAGGATCAATGATTTCATCGACCCAAAGCCGGGCTGCGGCATAATAGGGGCTGGTCTGTTCCGCATAGCGTTGCTGAATATCATCGAGAAGCGCCTTCTCTTTCTCTGGTTCAATGGTTTCTCCGCGTGATTTGAGGCTGGCCACCTGTATCTGCAACAGGGTTTTCGCTGCCTGCTCTCCTCCCATAACCGCAATTCGGGCATTGGGCCAAGCGTAGATGAACCGTGGGTCATAGGCTTTCCCGCACATGGCATAGTTGCCCGCCCCATAAGAGTTTCCGACGATGATGGTGATTTTAGGAACCACGGAGTTAGCGACGGCATTCACCAGCTTTGCCCCGTCTTTAATGATGCCCGCGTGTTCCGATTTTGTGCCCACCATAAACCCGGTGACATCCTGCAGGAAAACCAGCGGAATCTTTTTTTGGTTGCAGTTCTGGATAAACCGGGCAGCCTTATCGGCGCTATCATTATAAATAACTCCGCCCACCTGCATTTCGCCTTTGCCGGTTTTGGTGATCATTCTTTGGTTGGCTACAATGCCCACGGCCCAGCCTTCAATCCGGGCATATCCGCAAACAATCGTCTTTCCATAGTCTTTTTTGAACGGATCAAAACTGTCTTCATCTACCAAACAGTCGATGAGTTGATGTACATCATAGGGGCGTGCATTTTCCATATGAACGGTACCGAGCATTGTTTCCGGATCGGTTTTGGGCGGAAGCGGTGCTTGGCGGTTAAACCCGGCCTTTTCAGGATTGCCCAGCCTGGCGATAATTCGCTTTACTTGATCTAGGCATTCTTGCTCCGTGGCAAAGCGATAATCCGCAATCCCACTGATTTCCGTGTGGGTTTTGGCGCCGCCTAAGGTCTGGAGATCCGCCTCTTCGCCAATGGCAGCCTTGACTAAATAGGGCCCGGCCAGAAAAATGGAACCATTTTCTTCGACCATTAAGGTTTCGTCGCTCATAATGGGGAGGTATGCGCCCCCTGCTACGCAAGGTCCCATGACGGCGGCAATTTGGGTGATACCCATAGCGCTCATCCGGGCGTTGTTGCGAAAGATCCGACCGAAATGTTCTTTATCGGGGAAGATTTCATCTTGCATAGGCAAATAAACGCCGGCGCTGTCGACGATATAGATCACGGGCAGGTGGTTCTCCATTGCAATCTCCTGGAGCCTTAAGTTCTTTTTGCCCGTAATAGGGAACCAGGCGCCGGCTTTTACGGTCTGATCGTTGGCGATGATCATGCATAGCCGACCCTGTACCCAGCCCATACCGCCGACGGTTCCCCCGCTCGGACACCCCCCTTGCTCTTCATACATCCCCCAGCCGGCAAAGGATCCGATCTCCATGAACTCCGAGTCTTCATCGATGAGGTGGCGGATTCGCTCCCGAGCCGTCATCTTGTTTTTTTGCTTGGACTTTTCCCTTGCTTTGGCGCCGCCGCCCATTGCAACCTTGGCATGTCTTTGACTTAGGAGGCTGATGGCTCGAAGCATTTCATCTTCCCGGCGGTTAAATTCAAGTTCTTCTTTTGAGATGGGTTTGGTCATGGATGAAAGCGTTTTAGCATGGGAAAATAATGGATCTTGGCTTAGAAGCGAAACTGAACGCGGATGGTTAAAAGGTCGTCATCCAAATCCCGCTCGTATCCCGGAACCCAGGTTTCTTCATTTTGTACGAAGTCGTAGAATAAGAAAGCCTTGGCGTGAGGGTTGATATGCACCAGGAATCCCGTACTTATTGTCTGATATTTTATATCGGCTTCCGTAAACCCTAGGCTCGGGTCAATCTCTTTGCCCGCGACTTCGGTATTGGGGTCATACCAATCGTATTTTGCAACGAACTGGAGGCGCGTCGTTCCCAGGTGCTGCAAGAAGTAGAAATAGGCGCCATCAAAAGGTCGGGTGTAGAGCGGAGCCGGTCGAGAAGTCAGTGGGGAAATGGGATAGGATCCAGGGGTCTCGGAGCTTTCAAGGGTACCCGTTTGTTGACCCCGGATGTACTCTGCGCGCAGTTCTGTAAACCCTTTACGGTTGGGGATCTTCCACTGCAAATCAGCGCCGGTATATGCCCGAGGTCTTACCGATTGGACATAGTCCGAAGAAACCTGTTCTACCATTTGCTGGCGGCCGCCAGCGCGCACCATCGTCCCAATCCGGTCGGTCTGGCTGATGATTCCACCCCTATAGGCGGAGATCGACCCCCCTAAAGTTCCCGCCCATCCGGGTAAGGTCTGCGGTTTGATGCTTAGGCGACCAATCCAATCCTTCTTCCCGTCATACTCATAGGGGCCCGCCAAGCCCTGCCCGTTGAATACCCCTAAATCCACAGACAGCCATTTTAGCTGGCTGCCCGCTTTCCTTGGTGCAAAGCTTATCATAACTCCCAAATCTCTCTCCGTTTTCATGAGGATTTGGGACATGCGTCCTCGCTCCGGTGTTTCTCTGTCCGAAGACGAGTGATTCACCTCAAATCCCATGGGTCGGGCAAATACCCCCGTCGTTAAAGAGAAAAGTTCAAAACGGTTCTCATAGAATCGCCCCCAAAGATCGCGAATGTTCACGCCTCTTTCCGTTCCGTCAAACTGAAAGGCAAAGGCGGTACTTAGTTTGTTGTCCTTATTAAAGTGTAGGTAGTCCATGCGTATTCTTCCACGGCGCAGCATAAACCGGTGATTGGTGTTCGCAGGGAAGTCTCCTCCGCCATAGGTTTGGGCGCCCTTGGATTCGATCCACTGATACTGGGTGTGCATATAGCCCCCAAATTTCAGGACATCATGCTCTCTGTTTAGCGGGTAAATTCCTTGGCCTTCTGCCCTGCTGGTATCCATGATATCGGTTAGAAATCGCTGACCCATAGAGGGGAAGGAGAAAGTTGCGGTAAGAATGATGGTCATAATACCCAAACCCAGTGCACGCATCATAGCATTGATTTGGCCGCAATTTAGCAAATGCCGGGCATAATGGACCATGGACGGGAAGATTCTGGCGGCTAGAGTCGACCGGCAGGTTTCATATTATTCCTTAATTTTGGATAGATCGCAAGGCCTGGAAAACAAGGCCCTAATTTGGAGGATTATATCTGAGGATTATACCTATGAAATTACAGTGGAAGTGGGCGATGATCGGCTGTCTGAGCATGCTGCTATGGGGAGCGCAAGCCTTGGCAAATCGAGTGTTCATCCCGATGGATGCGCGCAGCCAGTCTAATCATTTGAAAGCCTATGGGATTGCTTTTGAAGCCCTTGGCCAGGGTTTGACTGTGGATTGGATGCTCAATTATAGAGGGGGCGCCTTCAGCTTTCCGGCCGCCGAAAAGATGATGGACCTTTGCCGGCTAAGGGGCGTTGATATCGACCTTATGTCGGAGTCGCAGTATGGGGCCCTGCTGCTGGAAATCGCCGATCCGGATTTTAATGGAGATGTGATTAAACTGGAAAAGCAGCCTAAAATTGCCGTGTATACACCCGATGGAAAGCTCCCCTGGGATGATGCGGTAACCCTCGTGCTTACCTATGCGCAGATTCCATTCGACAAGGTTTATGATGATGAAGTCCTTGCCGATGAGCTGCCTAAGTACGATTGGCTTCACCTGCACCATGAAGACTTTACGGGACAGTACGGTAAGTTCTGGGCCGGATATCGAAATATGAGCTGGTATCAGGAAGAGGTCAGAGCCAATGAAGCCATGGCTGCCCGGCATGGGTTTTCAAAAGTCTCCAAGCTCAAGTTGGAGGTTGCAAAAAAAATTAAAGCATTTGTCGAATCCGGGGGTTTTCTATTTGCCATGTGCTCGGCAACAGATACCTACGATATCAGCTTGGCCGCCGAGCATACCGATATTTGTGAATTACCTTTTGATGGGGATCCTATGGCTCCCGATGCCCAGCAGTCCCTGGATTTCAATGCTTGCCTGGCTTTCGAAAACTTTTTGATTACCCTCAATCCCTATGAGTACGAGTTCTCTAATATAGACAACACGAACTTCCGTCAGGTGAGAAAGGAAGTAGACTATTTTACTTTGTTCACGTTCTCCGCTAAGTTCGACCCGGTGCCAACCATGCTTTGCCAAAATCATACGACGACGATTAAAGGATTTATGGGGCAGACGACTGCCTTCCGAAAAGAAGTGCTCAAAAGTGATGTGTTGGTGCTCGGCGAATACAAAGCCGCCAACGAGGCGCGATATATTCATGGCGAGCAAGGGAAGGGGACCTGGACGTTTTATGGCGGCCATGATCCGGAAGATTACCAACATGCCGTGGGAGATCCACCCACCGAGTTGAGTAATCATCCGAATTCACCGGGGTATCGCCTCATCCTGAACAATGTTTTGTTCCCGGCCGCAGAAAAGAAACCCAGGAAGACCTAAAAGGACGCCGCAGACTAATTCCATCGGAGCCTGAGGCCCAAATAAGCATTCCTTCCCATCACCGGCCCCCATATCATGGACGCATCAAATCCCGGTTCGAAAGGTCGGTCTGCGCCCATAATAGGGGTGCTCATCTTGTAATTAGTGAGATTCTCGACACCGAAATAAACTTCCCAATGATCCTTCCATGCCTTGGTGATTTGCGCATTCATAGTAAGGTAGGCAGGGGAGTAATCGGAATGAAGGATTGAGCCGGGGATGCGAGCCGGCCCCCATAGCTGAACCGTAAGGTCTCCTTTCCATTGACTATAAGTCTCGTAACCGGCGTTGGCAAACAGCCGGTGCGGAGATATCAAGGGTCGCTCCTTGACGCCACTATGATAGGCCGTGGTAACTTGATACCAGCGGTAGGCCAGACGAAAGTCTAGTCTACGGAGGATCTCGTAATCGAGTTGGGCCTGGATGCTATGGGCCCGCGAAGGGCCTTGCAGATGGTAGAATCGAAGCAGGCGGGGATCTTCGAGGTCAATGACGACCTGGTCCTGAAAGAAGGTATGGTAATAATCCACACCAAAGGATCCGTCCCGGTAATTGAGTCTAAACTTATGAGTTAAGTTTAGACCCATATTCCATGATACCTCCGGATTCAGGCCATAGGGCTTGTCCGAATGAGAATCTCCATGGATTTCAATCTGTCGATGGGAGGCAAGATAACCGAGATTTTCTGCAAAAATGCGCGCGGTCCTTTGTGCCCGCCCCACCGAGGCTCGCAGCACCGTTTGCTCGCTGATCCCATATCGGACATGCAGTCGGGGACTTAAAAAGCCCCCATAAATGGAGTGGTGATCGGCTCTTAGCCCGGCCACGAAAGTCCAGGCTTCTACGGGGGACCAAGTATATTCCGCAAAGATCCCGGGCACCCGCTCTTCGCTATCGTAATGCCGGGCGTCCAGCGATTCGGTATACTGATCCCATTGCCCGCTCATTCCAGCTTTCCAAAGGTGGCGATTGGAGGGGGAACTGGTCTGAAAGATCAGGTTTGCATAAACGGATTTTTGCTTGGCTAGGTGACGGCGAAGCCCGTAGAGGGCATTCTGATCATGGTCAATATAGGCCAATTGGAGCCCGATACTGGTATTGGGCTGAGAAAGAAAGATTTTACCTATTTTCATCCAGGCCTCTTTCCTCGAAAGGTCGAGCAGGTATCCCCAGAGACCCGGTTGGGGGACCCTTTCGCGTTGATAATCCATTTGACCACCTGTATTCTCCAGGTAAGTGAACTTAGCGCCCCATTGCCATTCCCAGCCTTTGTCCAGGAACCAGAACCAACGGTTCCCCACAATTAGCTGGCGATCCAAAGGCTGATCCATGAACCCATCCCCATTTTCGTCCATGCGCAGCCACTGAGACCGGCCATGCAAAAACAAATTAGACGATAGGTAGGGACTGAATTCCTTTTTGGCAACCAGATTCCCTTCAGACCGGCCTTGTACGCTTTGATAAAGGTTAAGCAAATAATTCTTTTCTTCGGTCTCGAATGGTTTTCTCCATTCAACATTGAGCTGACCGGCGACGCTTTCATAACCGTTGACCACCGAACCGGTTCCTTTACTCAATTGCATGCTTTCTATCCATGTCCCGGGAGTAAAGCTCAATCCCGTGATCGAGGCCAGGCCTCGGGTGTCGGGGATATTTTCTCGGGTAATAAAAGTATAAGGTCCGGCCAATCCTAACATCTGTATTTGTTTATACCCGGTGACGGCATCGGTAATGGAAACGTCCACGGAAGGCGTGGTCTCGAAGCTTTCGCTAAGGTTGCAGCAGGCCGCTTTGAGGAGTTCTCTCTCTCCGATATTTTCGGTTTTTCGCGCGCCCAGCATGTTGATCTCCGTCGATTTTCGGCGATGGGAGATCTCCAGTTCGTCCATGAGCAGGGTGGGTTCCAGTCTCACCGAATCGAAGGCATGGCCCAAAGCTATGGTGTCCGTCTGAAAGCCCAGATAGTCGAAGACCAATGCCTGGGTTTCTCGATTGGTTTGAATGGTAAAGGCTCCCAGCGAGTCGGTCAAGGCGAGGGAACCTGAGGGCAGCGTTTGTACACGTACGCCTGTCAAAGGCTGTGGCTTTCCCAGTTCTTCGCCAAAAACACGTCCGTCTATGGTTCTGTCCAGGGACTGAGCCTTCATGGAAAAGGGCACCAAGCCTGCCAACAGCAGGCCTATCCAAAAGTATATGCGCATGATTGGGTCTTTTTAGTGAACGGCTTGGGTTTTATAATGACAGCAGGCTGGCAGACGCTGATAAGCTTCTTCCGATGCTTTTTCTTGGTCTACGCTGTGTCCCACGTCAAGAATCCGCTGTCGGATCTTGGCCAGTTCCGTTCGATCGGGGCGATATACAAGGATTAGGTTTTGGTTTTCTTTGTTCCATTCGGCGTGGCGAACTCCTTTTCCATAAGCCGCCTTTTCGATGCGTTTCTTGCACATCTCGCAGTTGCCGTCCACCTTAAGGGTGTCGGTCCATGTCTTATTAGACTGGGCATGGGCGATAGAACTCAAACCCGTAGCCAGTATCAGTATATTGAATAGCTGTTTCATAACTTCTGATTTTAGGATAAACACGAATTGATCTTCCATTCGAATACGAATGAATGAATCATCGAGCCTTAACCATAATACAGAAGCTGGCTATGAACCTTATATAAAGCGAGGGTAGGTGGTGGGTTCGGGGAAAGGTAGGCGGGAAGGGTCGGCTTGGACCTCCAGGTGGGGATATCAAAAAAGGCCGGGGCCAAAAACCAAAAATCAA
>CAZYEZ010000058.1:0-13245 GCA_964646775.1 uncultured Chitinophagaceae bacterium
GATCTTCAAAACCCTGAGAGTCGAGAAAATGTACATAAGGGAGGGAAGCCAGTTGCTGAAGGATCTTTCGCTTGAGCAGCCGAAGGTCCTGGGGCGCGGGAAAAACGCCACGAGACCGATATGGAGCCCGACCGATCATTAAAACATGTCGTCGTCCTCGTCGAAATCATCCTCGTCCGCAAAAAACCCAATATCGTCGAAGTCATCATCTACGACAAAATCATCATCGGATTTTTTCGGTTTCTTCTTCCCTGTCTTTCCTTTCTTTGAAACGGGCAGCTCAAATTCATCAAACTCATCTTCGAGTTCAAAATCCTGAAAATCCCCGTCCAAATCCAGGTCGTCGAGTTCGTTATCGTCCACGAGGGGTTTGCGAGGGACCTTGGTCTTGGCGGATACCGCGGCCTTCTTGCTCGTCGACTTCTTCTCGGTCTTAGACTTGCCCGTGGCAGCGCGTGCAGCCTGCGGGGTGGACTTCTTCACAGCAGCCTTCTTTGCGGAGGCTGCGGGCGCCGGCTTGGCGGCCGCCTTCTTCTCTTCTTTGGTTTTATTTGCCTTGGACTTCATAGCGCAGATGCCATTGATGACGTAAAATTTTAACTGTTTATCGAAATTCCCAAATTTTTCGATAAAAATCCCCATAGTTTTTTTAGCTGGGCAGCTCCAGTAACTGCTCCCTGCCGATTCCATTGGATATGTATGCCATGGGGGTGTTCAAGTATTCGCTAATGTATTGAATAAACGACTGAAAAGGTTGATCGGTTTCAGAAAACTCCCTGCAGGCAGAGACGGGTTTAACCCAGCCTGAAAACGAACGATAGATCGGCTCAATCTTTGCAGATTCCAGATCATAGGGAAGCTGTTGAGTCTGCTTCCCATCCACGCGATAATCGGTGGCTACCTGGATGGGATCAAAAGCATCCAGTACGTCGGCCTTGGTGAGAATTAGCTTTGTCACGCCACTGAGCATCACCGCATAGCGCAGAGCGACCAGGTCGATCCAACCACAACGCCGCGGCCGTCCCGTAGTCGCCCCGAACTCATGGCCGGCAACGCGAAGTCTTTCGCCCTCCTCCCCTTCTAATTCCGTGGGGAAAGGTCCGCTACCCACCCGGGTGCAGTATGCCTTGGTAATCCCATACACCTCTCCAATCCTTGCGGGGGCCACTCCCAGCCCCTGGCAAACGCCCGAGGCAATGGTGTTCGAAGAAGTAACGTAAGGGTAGGTACCGAAGTCCAGATCCAGCATGCTTCCCTGGGCCCCTTCGGCGAGCACCGATTGGCCGGCTCTAAGTTGTTCATCCACCCAATAGGCCGCATCTACGGTTTTCAGGCCTCGGATTACCTCAATGGAGGAAAAGAATGCCTGCTCCCATTCTGTAAAATCCGGCACATAATCATAGGCAGACAACAAAGCCATATGCTTGGCTTTTAAATCCGCATATCGCCCATCAAAATCGGCAGAAAACAGATCCCCGACGCGCAAGCCGTTGCGACCGGTTTTATCCATGTAACAAGGACCTATGCCTTTGAGGGTCGAACCGATTTTTTTTCCTCCTTTGGCATGTTCAGAGGCGGCGTCTAAAGCCCGATGCGTGGGTAGTATAAGATGGGCTTTGCGTGAGATCAGCAAACGGTCGCGGAGATCGGAAGCCAAGGGCAAGACCGTATCTAGCTCGCGGGCAAAAGTGACCGGATCGATCACGACGCCGTTTCCAATTAAATTGATGCAGCCTTCGTGAAAGACCCCGGAGGGGATCGTATGCAAAACCACTTTTTTGTCCCCTACGTATAAGGTATGGCCGGCATTCGGTCCTCCCTGAAATCGGGCAATGACTTGATAGTTACGGGCAAGGTAGTCCACAATTTTCCCCTTGCCTTCGTCGCCCCACTGCAAACCAAGCAAAACGTCGATTTTATTCATGTTTCCTTTATCAAAATAGAGAGATTTCCCTTACGGGCCCACAAATGTAGTCCCAAATCCGATTCTAAGGGAATATATTTCCGGGGGCGCCTGGCCTCCGGGATTTCCCTTCCCAAGATAAGGTCAACCTGCGACAATTTTGCGAACTTTGAAAGGTTTAGAAACGAATATGTCCTCTACCAAGCTACATTTATCCGTGGAATCCACGCAGGATTTCTTTTTTGCGGACTGCTGTCTGGTGGGCATTGCCTGCCGTCTTCCGGATTATCGGATGTGCTGGACGATCAACCAATATCTTGATATGTCCTTCTATCGCGATCGGCAGTTGGACCTATGTATGCAAAAAGGCCAGGAAGAACATTTTTTTAGCATCTACGTCTACGACCTTCCCATGCATGGTGGGCAGTATTTTGTCTATAGCTTGCGCAGCGAAAACAAACATTTAATTCCGGAGCTGCAGAATCTGGATTTTCTTTGGCTTTTTCAAAGCAGTCAATCGGAGCTGGAAGCCCGGTTTTATCTGCCCTTTATCCGTAAAATTCCGGAGGTGCAATTGGCGCAGATTTATGCGCCCGAGTCCTTGAAGTCTAGGGCAAACCTCATTCTATAAGTGGGTGCTTTCTGAGTTTTTAGGGCGGAGCCTTGCATGCCTCCCGGGCTTGGCTGGCATGGATTCGTTTTCCGGAGGCGGGATGAGTCCAACTGAGTCCGGCTAAGTCGGGCTAAGTCCGGCTAAGTCCAACTGAGTCCGGCTGAGTCCAGTTAAAGCAAGGCAGAAAACAGATCGCCGCAATGCTCGAAATCCATTCATACGAAATCCAGATTGATTCGGTTTTGGCCAGGAAGGGGCGCTTTGCCCTCAAAATAAACGGACTGAGGCTTTTTCGCTATCCTTAATTTTCTATTTTTGTCGCTCGTCAAATGCTATCTCATGAATTTTCGCATGTTGAACAACCTTGTCGGTTGGTTGGTTTTTGCCATTGCGGCCCTGGTTTACCTGCTGACCATGGAGCCGACTGTAAGCTTCTGGGATTGTGGAGAGTTTATCTCCGCCGCTTTTAAGATTGAGGTAGGGCACTCCCCCGGGGCTCCCCTATTCATGATGATACAGCGAGTTTTCGGCATCATGGCCGGATCCGACCTCAGCTCTGTGGCCAAATGGATTAACGCTTGGTCAGCCCTAGCGAGCGCGGGAACCATTCTGTTTTTGTTTTGGACGATCACCCACTTTGCTACCCGTTTGCTGGTTGGCAAAGATGTGCAGCCACAAGGGACCAAAGCCTTGCTGATCCTTGGATCTGGCCTCGTGGGCGCCCTTGCCTATACTTTCTCAGACACTTTTTGGTTTTCTGCTGTGGAGGCAGAGGTTTATGCCACCTCCTCCTTGTTTACCGCCGTGGTCTTCTGGGCGGTATTAAAATGGGAACATGTCGCGGATGAAAAATACGCCGACCGTTGGCTGGTACTTATTGCCTACCTTATGGGACTTTCCGTGGGGGTCCACCTCCTCAACTTATTGACCATTCCCGCCGTGGGCATGGTTTATTACTTTAGACGATTCAAGCCCACGCTTTCGGGTGCGATCATCGCATTCCTCATAAGCTGCGGAATCCTGGCCTTCGTTCAATACGGCGTCATCCAGTGGATTCCATCTTTAGCCGCCCAGTTTGACCTGTTCTTTGTGAACAGCCTCAAGCTTCCCTTTGATTCAGGTGCGCTATTCTTCATCCTGTTGCTCGTCTCGGCCCTGATTGCAGCCCTGGTCTGGGCTCAGAGAAGAAAGCGCGGCCATTTGCACACAGCCATCCTGAGCTTGCTTTTTATCCTCATTGGCTTCTCCTCCTATATGGCGCCGATGATCCGTTCCAGAGCGGACGTGCCCATCGACATGACCAATCCAGATAACGCCATCAGCCTGCTTTCCTATCTAAAACGGGAGCAGTTCGGATCTCAACCGCTTTTCTACGGTCAGGATTTTACGGCCAGACCCGTTGAATATTCCGTAACCGGTCATTCTTATGCTCGGTCCGAGCGGGACGGAAAGGATTATTACCGGAAAGTAGGAGACAAGATCAAGCAAGAGTTTGATGCCGCCGACAAACGATTTTTCCCACGAATCCATAACATCAACGATCCTTCCCATATTCGCTTTTATCGGGAATACCTGGGGCTGGCGGAGGGAGAACAGCCGACGTCCGCAGATAACTATAAGTTCTTCTTCAACTATCAGATCAACTGGATGTGGTGGCGCTATTTCATGTGGAATTATGCGGGAAGACAGAATGACTTCCAAGGTCAGGGAGAGCCGAAGAATGGGAATTGGATCACCGGGATCAAACCCATTGACAAGCATGTGCTTGGGCTCGGAGACCTGGATCTCATGGCCGATGGCTACGTGAACAATCCGGCCAAGAATCAATTCTACCTTTTGCCGTTTATGCTCGGCATCATGGGCTTGGTTTATCAGTTTAACCGCCATAAAAAGGACGGCATTATCACCTTGGTTCTGTTCTTCTTTACCGGGATTGCCATCGCCATCTATCTGAACATGACGCCGCTACAGCCCAGGGAGCGAGATTACGCCTTCGTGGGTTCCATGTATGCGTTTGCCATCTGGATTGGCCTAGGCGTTTTAATGGTCCACCAATACATGGCCAAGGCGGTGAAAGGAAGTCTTGGGGCTGCGATTTCGATCGGTCTCTGCCTGGTCGCCGTACCCGCATTAATGGCCAAGGAAGGCTGGGATGATCACGACCGGTCCAAAAAAACCTTAGCTTGGGCTTCGGCCTATAATGTGCTGAGTTCCGTAGACTCTAATGCGATTCTATTTACTTTCGGTGACAATGACACCTACCCGCTATGGTACATTCAGGAGGTAGAAGGATTCCGAAAAGATGTAAGGCTGATCAATATGAGCCTTTTGGGTATCGACTGGTATATTGATCAACTCAACTATCGCGTCAATGATGCCATGCCGGTCGATATGATCTGGGATCGCGAGCACTACCTTGGGGATCGTCGCAACTATGTGATGCACTATAAGCTTCCCAATGTTCCGGAGGACCGGTACTTCGATCTCATCGAAGTCTGCCAGTTCATCCTCAGCGAAGAGCCGGGGGCTAAGCTGACGATGATGAATCAGGAATCTCAAAACTTCCTTCCCACGCGCAACTTCACCTTGCCCACCCCTAGCATCGAAGAGTTGACCCAGCGTGGGCTGGTGGATGTTGCCGATAGCCTCCGCTATAGATCGGGACTGCGTTTTACATTCCCCAAAGATGTCGCTTATAAAGGAGATCTGGCCGTATTCAACATCTTAGCCGCAGAGGCTAAGAATGGATGGAAGCGTCCCATTTACTTCGGTGGTGGCCTTCCCCGGGACAACTATGTCGGATTGAACGAGAACCTTAAACTGGAAGGCCTTGTGTACCGCGTCGTTCCCTTTACAGAGACCCAGTCCTCCGGGGCTGCATTCGGGGAAGTAGGCATGCTTGACATGGACAAAAGTGTGGATTTATTCCTGAATACCTACCAGTGGGGGAACGCCCACCGCGATGATGTCTACTTTGATGAAAAGAACCGCATCATGTTTGCCGCCTATCGGATTAATGCCTCCCGCATCGCAACGGAACTTGCCCAAGCGGGGAGAAAAGAGGAGGCTGTGGCGGTTCTGGATAAGGTCATGGCCAACATCTCGGAATCTTCATACCATTATGATGCAACGGCTTATTATATCGCCGTGGCTTATTATCATATCGGCGAGATGGAAAAAGGCAAGGACCTGAGCCTTAAACTAGCCAGAAATAGCGAAGACGACATTAATTATATCCTTTCCCTTACGCCGCCTCGTCGTCAGCAATGCCTGGGAGATGTGCAGCGGGATTTGACCATCATTAATGTTTTAGCCTCAGAGGCCCTGCGTGCCGGGGATAACGAAACCGCGGAAAACCTTTCAAGTCGCATGACCGCCCTTTCGGAAAAGGTTGAAAGGAATATGAATCTCTCTGGCTTGAATGCCCGCTAAAAGGCGGCCTCTCGGCAAGGCCTTTTAGATTGAAATGCCTATCGGTGCCCCACCCCATGATCATTGTCCTTGATCGGGGAGGGGCACCGTTGTTTTCCGAGTATCGGTATCGGACCTCGGGGATTAAGCCCACCGATTTAAAACTCGCTTCAAGTTCTCATTAAGACCCAGTTCGTCGAAAATTCTTCTTGCTAAGTTCATGGAATGGTGGAGGGCAGCGTTCAAATTTTCCATTTCCAAGTCCGAAGTGGTTCGTGAAGTAGTTCGTGAAGTAGTTAGCGAAGTAGTTCGTTTAAAGGCCAGGTACCCGTCTTGATCTAGATCGTACTCTAAATTTTTTGTAGGTCTCTCCCAGTGATGGGTGGGTCGGCTGCAAGGCGAATAAGCCAAAGCGAATTCTTTTGGACGATCGCAAGGCTTTGGTGAGCGTGGGCATCTTCTCTTCTTTTAATCAGGTTACCGGTTATCAAAAGATGGTTAAAACTAGGATTGGCTGAGGAATAAGATCTGCTCATTCGTAGCCCGGTTGGGCGTCTTCGTTTCAATTTGGTTTAAGGTATCCTGCCAAGAGTCCGTCTTTGTCCACCCAATTCATTCGGTCAAAATCGCTAAACGACACTAGCTCTTCCCAGGACCGGATTACATCCATCTCCTCGATGTCTTTAAAGTGAAACTCACCGCGTATTAAGTTTTCAAATAGGGCCTGGTTTCCGCCTCCCCACTCAGGCCAGGCCAATAAAAACCTGGCGCAAGGCCAGGTAAAAAAACAAACCACAAAAAACACAACAAAACAAACAAAACAAAACCAACAACGACGGCTACCTAGTAAAGCGCTCGACCGATGGGGCGATTCCCTTGAAATCTCGGGACCGCATCAGGATCCGACTTATAAAAGAAGTAGCGAATGCCGAAAGTAACCGGTACGGCCATGATCGAGTAATTCAACTTCTCTGTCGGAGGGTCCAACTGGGGCAAGGAGGCATAGTACTCAAAGTTATGATCATAGGTATAATTAAAATACCTAAGCGCTGCTTCCATATTCAAGGAAAGCTTGTCGGAGAGACGCAGCACTAAACCTACCTGACCGCCATAGCTAAGGCCTCGACCCCAATCTGGAGCATTGTATCCTTCGTCACTGGCATAAGCTCGGTGATCATTACGGCCCACCCCGTATCCAGAGGCCCCACCGATATAAAAATAATTCTTGTTTCCACTAAAGGGTAGCGCCCGATTACCTACCAGGTTGATCGATACGGCATTTTTCGCGTAAACGATCTTCTTGGAGTTCCCTCCAACGGAATCGACATAAGGATCCCTCATCCCCTCGTAGCTAACGCTGCTGGTCCCCGAAAGCTCCATCATATGGAGGTCAATTCCGTACTGCCAGTTTCCTGATGTCGTGCGAATGAATTTGAGGGTGGTGGCGTAGTTGGCCGGCGCCTTGTCAATAACATAGGGCATATTTCCGCCTGAAGGGGGCATATTTATACTAATTCCTCCTCCCAGGCCTAGCTCTAAGGACTGAGCCTTGGCAACTGAAAATCCGCCCATTCCCAAGGCAAATACTAATAACGCTTTCTTCATAGTTCTTTGGTAAAGCCGTTTTCTTCGCATAAACATAGGGCATAATAATCAGAAATGAAAGGGATTTCAAAAATAATCTCCTCTCGGCCAAGTCTCGGCCAAGCGATCGCGCATTCTATTTGGGATCGCTATAGGTAATCGGCGTATTCGTCACCACCTTGTAAGACGGATCCTCAATTATATTGACGTCAATAATGGCTTCTGCATTTTTAAGCAGTTCCCGACAGTCGGGGCTCAAATGGCGTAGCTGCAGCTTTTTCCCCGCCTTTCGATAACGTTCGGTGATTCGGTGCAAGGCCTCGATTCCCGACATGTCTACCACCCGGCTCTCTTTGAAGTCTATCATAACTTCTTGGGGATCATTCTGAACATCAAATTTCTCTTGGAAACCCGCCACGGAACCAAAGAACAGAGGGCCATAAATCTGGTAATGCTTAACCCCTTTCTCATCCACAAACTTTCTTGCCCGAATACGCTTTGCGTTCTCCCAGGCGAAGACCAAAGCGGCAATGATCACACCGATTAAGACAGCCAGGGCCAGATTTTTTAGAAACACCGTAACTAGAGCCACGATGGCAATAACCAGCACATCATGAAAAGGCATCCTTCCTATGCTTCGAAGGCTTGCCCATTCAAAGGTCCCTATGGCAACCATGATCATTAATCCCGTGAGCGCTGCCATGGGAATTTGCTCGATCAAATCCGAGCCGAAGCTAATAAAAACCAGCAGCATCACGGCTGCCACAATCCCAGAAAGTCGAGCCCGAGCGCCCGAGGAAATATTAATGAGGCTCTGACCAATCATACCACAGCCCCCCATTCCGAAGAAAAACCCCGAAGATATATTTGCCGCCCCCTGAGCCAGGCACTCACGGTTTCCACTGCCTCGGGTATCGGTGATTTCATCGATGAGGTTAAGAATAAGCAGACTTTCAATGAGGCCCACCCCGGCTACAATCAAGGCATAGGGGAAAACGATCTCCAGGGTTTCCCAGGTAAAGGGAACTTCGGGAATATGAAAAGGTGGGAAGCCGCCTTGAATGCTAGCAATATCGCCGACCGTTTTGGTATCAATATTCAGTCCGATCACCCCTGCGGAAACCACCAAAATGGCAACGAGGGATGCCGGTACCACCTTTGTTAATTTCGGCAGCCCCCATATAATCAGCATGGTGATCAATACCAAGCCCAACATAAGGTGGAGTGTATCCCCTTGCATCCATTGGTCTACCCCACCGGGACCCGCCTCCTTGAACTGGTTAAGCTGGGCCAAAAAGATTACAATGGCAAGACCATTGACGAAACCGTACATGACCGACTGTGGAACAAGCCGAATGAACTTTCCTAATTTTAGAATTCCCGCAATAAGCTGAATGACCCCTGCAAGGATGACGGTTGCGAAAATGTACTCCTGCCCATGCGAAACAGATAAAGCGACCAGCACCACAGCAATAGCTCCCGCTGCCCCTGAAATCATACCCGGGCGACCACCAAAGATGGAGGTAATCAGCCCTACCACAAATGCCGCATAAAGCCCGATCTGCGGATTGAGTCCTGCAATAATCGAAAAGGCAATGGCTTCTGGAATCAAGGCAATGGCCACCGTTAGCCCCGAAAGAATCTCCGTTTTGTAATTTACTTTTTGCTTAAAGTCAAATAATTGTATAATTGCTTTCATATTAAGCGATGAGTTATAATATAGAATTGGCAAAACTCCAGAAAAACAACGAGTTTTAAGAGAAAACCCAAGACTGGGGGTCAAAATTTAAAATACTTATTCACGCAAACAAGCGCGAAGGGGGGGGGTCATCGAGGAATCATCCACGAAAACCTTATGAGCAGGCCTCGTTAAAATTCCGATCAAGCATTTATACGAATGCGGGAATGATTCCCTATGGCGTGTAGACTTTGGATTCGAGTTTCCGTAGGAATCGAAGCGCAGAAACAAACGTTGCGCTTCCTCTATGCTCTAAAACTCTAAAAACTCAGGTAAGCGGAACCCCCATCCCACCGGATTTTATTCCGGTCCTTTACGAATACTAGATTCGATCGATCCTTGCTGGCACTCCATTTCCAATCGTAACAATTCGAAAATCGAATAAGATAAGGCTTTCATGCAAATAATAAAAAAGGCATCCTCGATCATGCAATTTGTTTATTCGATTTCGCTAAAATCCTCAGACGCGAGGAAGAGTTCATGCCCAGGTGAAGTCCCGTGCCTAAGTTGACCCCAGCTTGGGCCGCCTAAAGGTTCATCGATCATTGACCCTGTTAATTGAAACTTTCAAAATTCCTTAATACCTTGCTTTAAGGTTGATACTTCTGGAAGCGCAGGGTGGCCACAAGTCATCATAGGATTTACAGCAACATATCAAGCCGCTTGGTTAATCTATTAGAGGCCCAAAATCATAATATACGGCGAGTGTTTTACACGAATGAACTATTCATTGCTTCTGTAGTTCTGTTCCTCTTGGCACTAATACTTCAGTATCGGTTTCAGAAGACGACTCTGGCTTTAATTTGTTTATTCGGGTCGGCCTTTCTTGTTAGGCTATGCTTTGCCCATTTAGATCCTTTTCTTCATACTTGGGACGAGAAATTTCATGCTTTGGTCGCAAGAAACATGATGGCGGCACCGCTGACTCCCATGCTCAAGCCCGCAGCCATATATACGGAAGTCCCCGAGGCCTGGTGCTGCAATCATATATGGCTTCATAAACAACCATTATTTATGTGGCAAGCTGCCCTAAGCATGCAGCTATTCGGCGTTTCAGAATTTAGCATTCGACATCCAAGTGTTCTGGCGGGCGCGTTAATGATCTTATTGCTTTACCGTATAGCCTTGATCACCATCAACGATCAAAACTTTTCTTTCTTCGCAGCATCCTTGTTTTGCTTTTCCTATTTCCAGCTAGGGTTGATTTCTGGCTATCGAGGGATGGATCACAATGATGTGGCCTTCGGATTTTATATTCTTGCCAGCATATGGGCCTATTTGGAGTTCCTTCGAAAACCGAGTTTCGGGAAAGCGGGACTTGTCGGCCTTTTAGCGGGTTGTGCTATTCTCAACAAATGGCTGACCGGGCTTCTGGTATATTCCGCATGGGGCATTCACTTTCTGCTTTCGCTCAAAGGAAAATCTTGGAAAGGAGGAGTCAAATACATAGCCTTTTCTGTATTCATTTGTGTTCTCGTCTTTCTTCCATGGCAATTACACATACTTCACACGTTCTACGAATATGCCATTTACGAATATCAATACAATAGCAAGCATCTTCTCGAAGTCGTAGAGGGGCATAAAGGAACTCAATCATTTTACCTCGAAAGCTTTCAATATTATTTTGGGCCTTATGTGTGGCCATTAATACCGATAGGCATCATTGGATTGATCATTTCATCGAATTCAAATAAGAGAGCGGTTTGGACTCTTTTATTCTACTTCCTTTTCATACTTGGCTTCTTCTCTCTCGTCGTCGCCACTAAGGTCGAAGCCTATTTCTTTATCGTTGTGCCAATAGGACTGGTATTTATAGCCGGTGCTTTCCTCCCTTTGCGCCAAAGCAAAGGGATTAGATTTCTCCTTCCCGCGGTCATCATGGCGCTCTCCTATAACGGATTCCAACTCGACCGATTATCGCACGAATTTGATAGGGAGAATGAGCAACGCAAAGCCAGAATACACAATACCCGTATTTATAAAAACCTCCATCAGATACTCCCCCATGACATTGATCTGGTTATAAACACGAATGAATTTGAGGATGTCGATATCATGTTTTATAACCCAGGGCTGAGTGCTAATCATTACTGGTATAGTGAGGAGAGAATGAATGAATTTAAAGCGAAAGGAATTAAGATCGCTGCCTTTAAGTCACGACCGGGCTATCAGATGCCCGGCTATGTTTATCGATACCCAGATTTGTTTATCATCGATGTCTCTCTAAAATAATTTCTAGTCATAGAATCCCGGCTCTGAGCCTCATTGAACAATCGCTTAGTCTGGTGGCAAATTAAAAGCGAAGGACAGGCCTGGACTTTTGCAACCCGTCAATCATTGCTCTTTTGGAGATGTGCATGGGGTTCGTTCCCGCCAAGGATGCTTCCATCTCAAAAAGGAGGATCGAATCTGAATGATAACCTTAAGAAAAACACAACTTTTGAAGAAAACGTGCAAAAATCGAATCTATTATACCGAAAAACGTAAAATAAAAACTAGATTGCAGTTGATAAATCAAGAACCAAAGGAAAGATGATTTTGCAATTTTCAATTAAAAACTTTAAGACATTTAAAGATAAAGCTGTATTAAGCCTTATTGCTTCTAACTACGATAAAGAAACAAGAGAGAATGAAAATATTGTCGCCATAGAAAAATTTAGACATAGGCTTCTAAAAAGCGCAGTTATTTATGGTGCAAATGCCAGTGGTAAAAGTAAATTGCTTGAAGCATTTGCCTTTATGAGACATCTCGTAATCACTAGCTCGAAAGAAAGCCAAAAAGGGGAAACCATTGAAGTGGAGCCTTTTAAACTAAGTACGCAGATGGAAAACGAGCCCTCTGAATTCGAAATCATTTTTGTCCACCAAGAGGTCCTTTATCGTTATGGCTTTGAGGTGACGACAGATCAAATTGTATCCGAGTGGCTATATTTCAAACCTAAAACGAAAGAAATTGAACTCTTTTATAGAGAAGGGAACCATTTCACTATTCACGAGCGCTTTAGCAAAGGCAAAACTATAGTTAAGGAAGAACTAGTGAGAGATAATGCACTATTGCTTTCGGTTGCCGCCCAATTCAATGAAAATACTGCAATTGATGTATTAGACTGGTTTAAACGACTCAAAACTCTATCTGGCTTAAACGAAAGAGATTACCAAGGTTTTACTATGGTAAGAACGGAAGAACCTCATGCCAAAATAAAAATCCTCGAATTATTGAAAGCTGCTGATTTGGGAATTCAAGATATTGAATTGCAAAAACTTGACATCCATAGCCTTCCTAAAGGGATGCCCAAAGAGCTTAGAGATAAAATCATTAAAGAAGTAAGTGAAGAAAAAAAAGAATTTTTTTCGGATGTGCTAACCAAACATTATAAGTACAACGAAGAATTAAACTCGGTTGGATATACTAGCCTTTCGCTGATCGAAGACGAATCGTCGGGGACAAGAAAATTCTTTGCTTTAGCCGGGCCCATTCTTCATGTTCTCGAAAATGGCTTTACACTAGTGGTTGATGAGCTCGACTCAAAACTGCACCCAAATTTAGTTTGTAAAATCGTTTCCCTGTTTAACTCAAAAGAGTTCAACAAAAAAAATGCGCAATTAATTTTCAACACTCACGACACAAACCTACTAAACTCAGGCCTATTCAGAAGAGACCAAATTTGGTTTACAAGCAAAAACAAATATGGCGAAGCAAAATTATATTCGCTTGCTAACTTTAAATCTGATAAAGTTAGAAAGAATGACTCCTTTGAAGAAAATTACATTAAAGGTAAATATGGCGCAGTTCCATTTCTAGGCTTTTTTGAAAACCTAAAATTATCCATGGCAGAAAATGAAAATGAAGGACAAAAAAGCTGAACAAAGATTAGCTAAGAAAAGGAGTCGCGAACAATTGAAGGCTCAACGGAAGAAAGAGCCGAGTTTAGAAAGGCCGGATGCTTATATTAATTAAGAAGTAGGCCAGATTTCAATTGAAAAGTATACCACTTA
>CAZYEZ010000059.1:0-12976 GCA_964646775.1 uncultured Chitinophagaceae bacterium
CCGGTGTTTATATCTATGTCATTGAAGCCCAGACCCAGGGCGGGCGCCGCGTCCAAAAACAAGGCAACCTGACCCTGATCCGATAGCTTGAATCCATAGCTTGATCCGATCGACCATTCTCAATTTTTAAAGCATAAGATAAGCCTCCCTTCGGGGAGGCTTTTTTGGATGCACTCGGGGTAGGTCATTAAGACGGGCAATCCCCAATTATGCTTGAACTATGCTTGGCGCCGCAGCGGTTGGTCCTGCGCTCGACCCTTCAGGATCCAGCAGGCGCGGAATCGAAGGGTAGGGGGCAAATTCGGGGATGTTATTGCTCATCCGAAATAGGCGCTTCGAATCGACATGCATGTCATGAAAGAACAAGAAGTCGTGAAACAACAAAGCAGGCAATCTCAGGGGCCGGCTTCATGCATGCTGCATGGGGACCCATGAAAATGACCTGCTCTGGATATAAAAAGCTAGGAGGAAGTGTTTATCTCCTCTTGCCGGTGTTTACCCCTTCTTCGCTTTGATTACCCCGTTTTCCGGTGTTTTCACCTTCTTTGGATTGGTCACCGCGCTTGCCGGTGTTGGTGGGGGTGTTGTCTTCAGCGGGTACGGTGGTTGTGCTAGAAGAGCTGCTGCTTGAAGAGCTTGACTTCCTACGCGTAGTGGTCGACGTTGTTTGACTTGCATTGAGAATGGAGTCTGCGCGCTCGACGGCCATTGCATGAATAATGGAATCGTTCTGACGCATGAGGTCCATACGAATCTCTTCCACGCGTGCATCTACCATAGAGTCAATCATCGCATCCGAATGGGTGTCGTTGGTGGCGGAGTTGCAGGACGCCAGGGCCAGTAAACTTCCGATGGCCACAAATAAGGCTTGTTTTCTCATACTATTGATTTTTACGATCATGCAAAGATATTATTGTTCCCCCGAATTCACACAAAATATATGCCGATTCCCTCGCTCAATCGTTGTTGGCGAAGCTAAATTCATTGTTATCAATGGGTTGCATCCCCATATTCGTTTCTCGGAAGGTAAATAACAAAACGCGTTCCTACATCAATTTGGGAAAACAGCTCAATATGCCCTTTGTGTAGACCGATAATTCGGTGGGCGAGCGCCAATCCCAGGCCCGATCCATAGATTTTATTGTCTTGGCGGTGACCCCTAAAAAATGGCTGAAAGATGTTTTTTTGGTCTTCTGGGGATATCCCGGGTCCCTGATCGACCACTTCCACCACGACATACTGAAAGGTATAACTCAGGGTGACTTCGGCGGTGCTATTCTTGGAAAACTTGCAGGCATTGTGGACGAAATTTCTCAATGCGCTATATAAGAGGGCATAATTTCCATAGATAATAAAAGTGGATTCTTTTTCCGGAAAATCTGCAAAATGAAGGCGGACGTCGTAAAGGGGGCTGATTTTTTTAATCTCAGAGGGCATGGCCATCAGCATTTCATCGACTCGGATGGATTGAAGGTCAAGCCCACCTTGAGACCCTCCGGCCTTAGCTATCTCAAGCAAACTTCTCAGGAGAAGGGCCAGGCGCTTCATGTCGTCCTTTACCGACAAAAAGACTTTTCGGTATTCTTCGGGGCTCCGATCTCTCTGGAGGGCAACGTCCAGCTGAGATGTGATGGCCGCCAGGGGCGTAGAAAGCTCATGAGAGGCATTCGAGATAAATCGTCTTTGCGTATCGAAGGAAGTTTGAAGTCGATCTAAAAGTTGATTCACGGTTTCCGCCAGCTTATCCAGCTCATCCTCCTTTTTCCCGATTTCGAGCCGTTCAGAAATCGCTTCCGAGGAGATGTGGTTAATCTTATGCGTAAGCTGCCGGATTGATTTTACAATCCCTGCTGCAAAAAAATGACCCACGAGCAAGGCAAGGATCAAACTTAAGAAGAAGCAGGAGACCAGGATGCTCAATAGGTTTTGGAGCCATTTTTTGGTATAAGTATCATGGGCTGCGGTGACCACCACATACTGATATCGGTCTCTTTCATAGCGAATGGCGACGGCATCTCTGTAACCCGCCGAGAAGCGATAAGGATGATCTACCGTGGGACGGCGGATGATGTCCTCTGTTACTTGAAGGCTGGGTACTCCGGGAGAATTGTAGCGGAAGGTTTTCCCGGTGCCAAGGTCATAGAGATGGAGGCTGAGCGCTTGCAGCCCGGCTGCGGCCCCTTCATTCATTTTTTTTACCAGTTCATATTCCTTCCCCTCAATGAGAATCGCCGTGCTATGCGCTTTGGTCACCAATCGATTATAAAAGCGATCACTCCGATCTTTGGCCGAATAGAAATAGATACTTAGGCAAAGAACAGCCATCAAGAAGGTCACTAAGCCGACAAAAACGAGTAGTATGCGATGATGGATTCTCATTCTTCGGTTTCCGTTCGTAGGACATATCCCATTCCTACGACGGTTTGTAGTAGTTTTTGGTCGAATTCCTTGTCTATTTTTCGACGCAGGAAGTTGACATAGACGTCAATGACATTCGTTTGGGTATCAAAGTCGATATCCCAAACATTTTTTGAAATCTCTTCTCTTGATATCACTTTTCCTGGATACCGCATAAAATATTCAAGAAGTTGCATTTCTTTTGCTGTCAAGGATATTTTCTTCCCTTGACGACGAACTTCTTTGGTGTATAGATTGAGCTCTAGGTCTTCGAAGGAAAGGATCGAGCTGCTAGGGTCCGGGTTGGTGCTTAAGTCCGTTCTTCTCAACAAAGCCTGCATGCGTGCGACCAGCTCCCGAAACTCAAATGGTTTGGGGATATAGTCATCGGCACCTAAATCGAATCCTTTCACTTTGTTTTCCAGCAGGTTAAGGGCGGTTAGAATGATGATAGGCACCTTGCTGTCCTGTTGACGAATGAGTTGGCATAGTTCATAGCCATGGACAAAGGGAAGGTTGAGGTCCAGGATAATCAAGTCGAATTTTCGCGAAATCAGGACTTTCGTTCCTTCCATTCCATTGTAGGCAACCGTAACCTTGTAATTGAGCTCTTCGAGGCCTGTTTTTAAAGTATCCGCAATTTTCTTTTCGTCTTCGACGATCAAGACTTCATAGTCCATAGTCCTCAATATATACACGAAAATAACAAAGAATGGGGGGCTATCGAGGTGAAAAAATAAAGAAAGGGGAGAGAAACGATGTTCTCTCCCCTTCCCATCCCTTTCTAAGAGGGGTTTTTAAGCCTTTTATTTTGTTAAGGTCACCGTACATTTATCGGAGCCCAAGGTGTGGCTGGCCAGGTACTCAATGGTTACAGAACCATTGGAATAAGTGCCGTTGGCTGTCATTTCCGTGTTACATTTTATGTCGATAATGGACAGCTTGTTTCCATCTACCGTACCTTCGAAAATGATATCCGTGTCGGTTGATCCGATCTTGCAACCATAGTTACCAAGATTTGAAATCAGAAGCTTGGTGGCATCGTTGGGGTCTGCTGTGATGGTCACCTGGTAAGGAGGGGTAACATCGGATCCACAGGTTTCAGACGCGGTCCAAGTTCCCACAAATTTTGCATTCGACTTGGTCTCACAATTATTGCCCTCATAGCCGGTTGGACAATTACAAGTGCCGTCAACGCAGGTTCCGTTATTCTGGCAAACGATGTCTTTACACTCATCTTTGTTACAGGAGGTGTAAGTAATCAAGGAAAAAGTTCCTAGGGTCAGTAGGGCGGTGAACGCCATGTTACGAATAGCTTTCATAATCGTGGTTTTAGTTTAATGAACTGATTTGCAAATGTTATGCCAAAAGTAGCATATCAATCCGAAGAAGCGAAGAATATTTTCATCATGCTTGGAGAACCAGTGCCAAAGAAACCAGCGATAAGCCTGCAAAGGATTGCCTTATGCCAATACCCGAAATTTGATACCTTTCCAGCCGAATTATGGCAATCTCGGCATCATTGGGTCATTTTTTCCCCTATAGGGGGTTCCTCATTGGGATTTTGTGTTTGCTCCCGCTTTGGGGTCTAGGTCAGCAATCCGACTATCATTTTGATTATAACCTTCGAATGAAGAGGGCTTATCAAAGCAGCCTCCGTTTGGATTTCTCTACGGCTACAAAATTAATTATGACGGAAATCCGAGAGGATCCTTACAATCTGATGGCCACCTATTTGGCCGACTATCGGGATTGCCTGGAGCTACTTTTATCGGGAGACCCGCGTCAACTCGAAAAAAAGGTTGGTAATTTAAACCAAAGGATTCAGCTGCTTGATCGAGGCCCCCGCTCCGATCCCTGGTATCAGATGACCAAGGCAGGAATACATCTGCGGTGGGCCATCGTCTATATTCGTTTTGGCGAGAACCTGAAGGGTCTGGTTCAACTGCGAAGGGCTTATCAAATGATCAAGGCAAGCAGGACTTCCCATCCTGAATTTATCTATGGAGACTTATTCGAAGGGATTGAGCGCGTGCTGGTGGGCACCTTGCCCTCTTCTTATAAATGGCTGGAGCGCATTTTGGGCATTCGGGGGGATATCCCCGGGGGCGCCCGCCAGATTGAGGCTTTTATTAAAAAAACCCAAGAGGGGGATCTTTTTAATAAAGAAGCCCGCTTCTTCCTCATTTACATTAAGTGGTACATTCAGGCAGATCCATCGGGTGTTAATCATCAGCTCGATCAAGCGCTGTTTATGAATCAGGAAGAATGGCTGGCCCAATTAATTCGGGCGGACATTCTTATTCACGCCCGCCAAGCGGAGCGAGCCAGAAAGGGCTTGGAGCCCCTTATCAGCTCGGGGAAGGTGGCAGGGTTTCCAATCTTCGATTACCTGATGGGTATTGCCTATCTCCATGCTATGGATCCCAGGGCGGAGATTCACTTGAAAGATTTTGTTCGAAAGAACCAGGGCGTTTTTTATGAGAAGGAAGCCCATCGATTACTGGCATTGCTCGCCTATTTAGAAGGGGATATGGCTCGGGCCCAAAGCTTTAGAAGCCAAATCGGAAAGCTGGGCGGAAATGCATACATAGACGTAGACCGAAGAGCGGATCGATTCTTTCAGGAAAGCCGTTGGCCTCACCCCGATTTGCTGCGCGTCCAATGGCTTTCAGATGGAGGGTATATTAAGGAGGCCCAGGGCATTTTGAACGCTTTAGACCCAAAATCCATGGATCGAAAAGAAGACCAGCTTACCTATTTTTATCGCAAGGGGTGGCTC
This sequence comes from uncultured Chitinophagaceae bacterium, assembly GCA_964646775.1. GTDB lineage: Bacteria > Bacteroidota > Bacteroidia > Chitinophagales > Chitinophagaceae > CAYPQN01. The sequence continues at coordinate 5,180 of CAZYEZ010000059.1, forward strand.
CTAGAGGTCCAAAAAGACTATATAAAAAGCTTAAAAGCCTATGCCCAGGCCATAGATCTGGGAAAAAACTCCAGCGAACAGTACGGGGCGAGGGCAGCCCTACAATCTGCTCGGGTCTATGAGAAGATGGGCAATCTGGATGCGGCCCGGACTATGTACAAGACCTGCCTGAGCATGAAAAACCATGATTTCCAGAATTCGATTGACCAGCAGGCGAAGGCTGGTCTCGAGAGGCTCCATTAATCATTTCCCATTTTTGAGGCGCACCTCTGGTAATTTACCAAATCCATATGCCAGCCTCGTCGCATTTTAATCTGATTTTAATCGGTGTTTAATCGGTTATTAATGGGCTTTTAATGCGTTTTTAATTTCCCCCATTTAACAAAAATTTAGTTTTACAGTTGACCGGGAAACCCTTACCAGAAGGGCGTTTCTGGAACCTATCACCAATCCTTAAAACTCTAGGAAAATGAAAAATATTTACCTTTTCCGATCCTCCACCATCGTCACTGCCGTGATGTTATTCATGTTGATTCCTGTCCTTTCATGGGGTCAGCTAAGCGGAACGTATACGATAGGCGGCACCTCCCCCGACTATACGAATTTTGGCGACGCGGTTGCCGACCTGGCCTCCCAGGGTGTATCGGGACCCACGGAATTTGTTGTCCGAGACGGAACCTATCCCGAGCAGGTATTGATTCCCGCGATCACGGGGACTTCGGGTGCCAGCCGGGTCGTTTTTCGGTCTCAATCGGGGGACCCGGACGATGTGGTGATTGAATACGCTTCTTCCAGCTCCACCCAGGGTTATACCCTCGGATTCAACGGAGCCAGTTATGTGAGCTTTCGAAACATAAGTATTGTGGGTCAGGGAAGTTCCTACGGCACCGCGGTTTCGGTCATGGGGAATTCCTCCTATAATGAAGTGAAAGGGTGTAAGCTCGAAGCTCCTTCTTCCAGCAGCACTTCCAATTATATGGCAGTGATCATGATGCTGGATGTGGTCGGCTATGGGAACCTATTTGAGGATAACGATATCCAGGGAGGTTCCTATGGGGTCTATCTCTATGCCGCCTATGGCGGAACCGGCGTCAATACCAGTTTTGATCATGTCTTTGATGGGAACCGATTTGAAGATCAATACTACCAAATGTTCTATGCGGCCTATACTGGGAACGTGAAGCTTCGGAACAACCAAATGGAGATGAACTCCAATTACACCGGAACCACTTATGGCTTGTATTTTTCGTACTGCAACGGGGGACTGGAGGTAAAGGATAACGAGATCACGATGGATGCGAATAGCTCGAGTTATCCCTTATACTTTAATAATTGTAACGGCGTTCCCAATCAACCAAGTCTGCAGCCACTCGTGGAGGGCAATAAGCTGGATGTTACGGGTTCCAGCACCACTTACTTGAATATTGCCTATTACTGCGATTACATGAAGGTTCGCGACAACGAGTTTAATGTGTTGACAACCGGAGGTACGCTGTATGCCAGAAGCCTTTACTATTCTGATTTTGCCGAGTTCACGGGTAATGAGATGAACCTGGAGAACCAGTCAGGAACCATATACAATTACCTGTATTATTCAGCGGATTATAAGTATAAGAATAACCAGATCAATCTCAAGGCGAGCACTTCGGGAACGGTTTATGGGATCTATGCCTATAACTCCACCTCCTATCCCATAGGTGAAATTTCCGGGAATGTGCTGAATGCGCAGTCTGGAACGGGAACCTGCTACGGGCTTTACGTCTATTACCCCAACCAAGTAGATATATTCAACAATGTGGTTGATGTCAAATCATCAGGGAGCAGCTATGCCCTTTATCTTCGGTATTCCACCGATTCGCGTTTGTACAACAACACATTTCATAACAGCTCTACCGGTTCGGGATCAGCCTATGCCGGTTATGTGTACAACTCCTCGAGCTCTTATTCCCTGTTCATGCGCAACAATCTGTTCTCAAAACTCAGTACGAGCGGATACACTTTCTATACATACAGGGGATCGTACTTAAACTCCGACTATAATAATTACTACAATGCGAGCGGCGGAAACCTCTTATACCAAGCCTCGCCTTACCTGCTGACCAATTCATTGGCCAGTTGGAGGAACTCGACCAATCAAGATCGAAACTCCTTAAATTATGATCCTGGATTTCGATCGGCGACAGATCTCAGACCCGATCCAGGTAATCCTTCCGCTTGGTCTATGAATGGAAGGGGAGATCAGATTGCAGGCAATGATCAGGACATTTTGGGAAATCCTCGCGCCGATGTTCGCATCGATGGTGTTCCCGACATTGGGGCCTATGAATTCAGCCCATCGACCGTTCCTCCTGCCACCCAAGCCCTTCCGGCTACCCCTACAGCGGGTACCACTCAGGTGTTTCTTTTCGGACAGGATACCGTAGCTCAAATCGTATGGCCGGCGGCCTCCCCGGTTCCGGGATCGATTACTGTTCGACAATACAGTGGGGTTCGCGGGCCAGGACTCAATGCGCTGAGTGGGAATCAAATGTTTTTCTACACCGATGTAAGTGTGCCCTCTGGAACCTTTAACCATGACATCGGCGTTTTTTACAAAGATCCCTGGAGAGGTTCTACCAATACAGAAGTGGATTTAGGTTTAGCCCAGAAGGACGGAGGAAATCCTTGGGTAGCTATTATGGCCCCTTCCACTCAAACGGATCCAAACCGGAACCGAATCTTCACCCAAGGGAAGAACAGTTTTGGTTATCACACGGGCGTTGATGGCGGAAACAATGCATCCGCAGCGGAGATCCTTAGTCCGCAAGTGCCTTTCTGTGCGGGGACACAGCAGGTTACGGTAAAAGTATTAAACACAGGAAGTAATATACTGAACAGCGTTCAGCTGAACTGGTCTGTAGACGGTGTGGGACAGACGCCGGTATCCTATTCCACGCCCATTCAAACTTTAGGCTCTGGCCTGGGGAATTCTGCGACCGTCAACTTAGGGACCGTCACCTTTGCTGGAACTGCGCGCACCATCAAAGTATGGACCAGTTCTCCCAATGGAACCGCAGACCTGTTTAATGGAGACGACACGGTCGAAGTGACGGTATCGCCGGCCATGAGCGGAACCTATACCGTCGGCGGAACAGCTCCGGACTTTCCGACCATTGCTGCCGCCATTAACAGTTTGCATAACAAAGGTGTCTGTGGGCCGGTAGTTATTAATATTCGCAGCGGCACTTATACGGAGCGGAATCAAATCAAAGAAATTGCGGGAGCTTCGGACGTGAACACCATCACCTTCCAGTCAGAGACGCAAAATGCGGCAGCGGTGACCGTTCGCTCGTCCAATTCCTCTTCGACCAACTATATATTTCGGTTGGTCGGCGCCAAACACATCCATATTAAGCATTTGACGCTTCGCTCCCTGAGTAGCAGTTATGGACGCCTGCTATGGTTCCAGGATTCCGCCTCTCATAACTGGGTGGAGTCATGTGAACTCCGGGTGCAATCCTCGACTTCCACGAGCACCAACAATGCAACCGTTTATATGAGTTCTGACTATGATGGGTTGGATAATCACTTTGTGGGCAATGACTTCATAAACGGGGCGATGGGCTTCTATATCTATGGCAGCGCCTCCAAGCGGCATAAGGATATATTCATCGATGATAACACGTTCAGCAATCCGCGATACAGGGGAATCTATGCCTACTACACGGAGGGGCTGAAAATTCGCAGGAATGTTATCAACCGCAGTTCCGTAAGCTCTTGGTATGGAATCTACGTCTATGAAGGGGATTATGGCCTCGAGGTTCGAGATAACGAGATCTATTCTACGACAAGCAGCACCCATTATCCCTTTTACTTTAGCTATTGCGACGGAATTAAAGGGGACCCGGATCTGATGAATAAGTACATTGGCAATAAGGTGCACGCAAATGTAACTTCCAGCGGGAGCCTCTACATTTACCATAACTATTGCCATAATGATTCCTTCGCCCATAATGAGTTCAAGCTGGATACGCGAACAGGTTATGTATACATGTATCTGAACCAGTATAACAGCAACATTCATTTTACCGACAATGTGATTGATGTGTACAATACTTCGGGCTATGCGGTTTATAACTATTACGCTCAATACACATCCAGCAGCCAGTTTGCTCGAAACAAGGTCCGCATCGAAAAGACGGCCGGAAATTACATGTATCAATACGGGGCCTACTATGCGCATGGAACGCACTTTGATCAGGAAGACTATGACATTCGTTTCGGAGGAACGTATTATTTGTATGGGTACAATGCTTACTACTCATTTGGTGGATCTTTCCGAAACGGTAAGATTCATCTTCAGACCATAGGAAACAGCAGCCCTTATTATATCTACAACTACTTCCCTTATCAATGTCAGGGCTACGAAGTAGCGAATAATCAGGTTACCGCAGAGGGTCCGAATATTCGATATAACGTATATGGCATGTATGCCAGCTACAACAAAGGCAGCAAAATTTATAACAATGCCGTGCATGTAGAGTCCGGAGCAACCGCTTATGGAATCTATGCGTATAACAACGAGAACACGGAAATCTATAATAACTCCTTCTGGGTGGATGCGAGCGGAACGACCTACGTTGGGTACATTTATTCGACAGCGAATCAGTACTACGTTTGGTTAAGAAACAATGTGTTCTACACGCCTGCCAATAACGGGTATGGAATGTACCTGTATAATGGAGACAATATGTCCAGCGACTTCAACAATGTCTATGCGCCAAACGGTACTCATTTCAGGATGACTTCGCCGTCAATGACGACGAATAGCCTTCAAACCTGGAGAGACAATACCGGGCTGGAAATGAATTCACTATGCTACAATCCTGGATTCTCGGGACCAGGGAATTTAGCACCTGATCCATCCAGCACCAATTCCTGGTCCCTGAATGGGCGTGGCGTACATATTGGAGGGAACGACGAAGACTTGCTGGGCAATACCCGCGCGTTGAACAAAGCTTCTGGCGTGCCGGATATCGGGGCCTACGAATTTACGCCTACGGTGCTCCCACCTGTAGCAGCCGCTAATAACACGCCCACGGCAGGCGGGTCGACGGTTTATACTTTAGGCCAAGATACCGTTGCGGTCATTGATTGGGATGCATCGGCCACCGTTCCTACGACCGTTACGGTTAGGCAATATACCGGAACCCAACCCCCCTCCTTTATTGCAGGGAACAAACCATGGATTTATACGGACATTGCCAGTTCGGCTGCCGATCATGATGTGCATTTCTACTACAAAGATCCCTGGACAGGTACCTTGGCGGGTGAGTCCGGATTCCGGCTTGTTCGCAAAGATGGAACCAATCCATGGCAAAGCTATATGAATCCCCAGTCGATTACCGATCCTGACTGGAATGTGAATACGACCTTCAATCTTCAACCTTTCGGTTGGCATACGGTCAGCGATGTCGCCAATAACGCATCGACCACAGATTTGATTGCCCCCAGTGATTATTTCTGTCCTGGATCTCAGTTAGTAAAAGTGTTGATCAAAAACAACGGGAATAACAACATCAATTCCGTACGGATTGGCTGGTCCATCGATGGTGTATTCCAGTCCAACCAGACTTATAACAGCACGATTTATACCCAGGGCAGCCCTCAAGGCAATGAGGCGGAGATTACCTTAGGTAATTATAATTTCGCCACCTCCAGGGCTTATGTTTTGCGTGCTTGGACGTTCCTGCCCAATGGCGTCACGGATCCGTCTCCAGGAGATGATACGCTGACCGTTACCATCCATCCGGGATTAGACGGCACTTATACCGTTGGCGGCACCAACCCCGATTTCGTCGATGTGGCCGCTGCCATCCATGCCGTAAGTCAGTATGGTGTTTGCGGACCCACGATTTTCAATATCAGAGACGGGAACTATACCAGCGGAGGTCATTTGACCGACATAGCGGGCTCGAGCCCCGTGAATACGGTGACCTTCCAGTCCGAGAATGGAGTGGCTGCCAACGTGGAGATTTCCAGCAATCCAGGTTCGGCGAATGACAATTTCGTAATCAAAATGGAAGATGCGTCAAACGTTACTTTTCAGCGACTCAAATTTGTCAACACCAACAGCTCTTATGGTCGGGTCTTTGACCTAAGTGGTGCCATGGAAAATGTGCACATTAAGGATAATATCATGGAAGGGCCCAATACCACCAGCTCTTCGAACAACCTTAATATTATTCACGCCTATACCAATTTCAATGGTCGCGATATTGAAATCGTCGGCAACCAGGCAACAGGCGGAAGTGCGTTCATCTATCTGAGTGGAGGCGCATCGATTATAGCCGACAGCAATGAGGTTCAAATGAACGGCTACTATGGCTTTTATTTTTATAACAGCCCCGGGGCCCGGATTCGCGGAAACACGATGACCCATACGGGAACCGGTTACAACTATGGCTTCTACATGTATAATTGCGCGATAGGTTCGGATCAGATTGCCCCGGAACTCATCGGGAACAAACTGACAACCTCGGCATACGGTTATCTAAGCTATACCTACAATTTCAGTGGGGATGCCGATCATAGGGCCGTTATTCGGGACAATGTCTTCGAAGGAACGACCAACAACTATTACTACTATAACTATATGGGTTATCAGGCGAATTATTTTGATGTCATCAATAATACGGTGCGCATGACTTCCCACGCCACGAACAACTACGTGAGCTATAACTACATGGGTTACTACGGAACGAACGGGCGCATTATGGATAACCAGGTATTTATGAAGAGTCCCTATGGAAGAGGATTGAATGCTTACCGGTCTGCTGATTGTCGAATCAGCAATAATGCGATCCTCATGGATATGAGCTCTAGTTCAGAGTCGAGAGGGTTTGATTTTTCCTATATAACCAACGACTCCATCTTCAATAATACCCTATACATGCGCGGCGCCTCTGCGTCATCGGTGCCGGTTTATTATTACCTCAATGGGTATACCGGCAACGTGATCCTGAACAATGTGATGGCGCGGGATAATGCGGGGCCAGTGATGTATCTGTCAGGAGCAAATTCTGCAAATCTCATCGATTACAATAATGTTTACACGCCGGATACGGGCAGCTTTAGCTCGGGAACCAGCTCTGCTAATCTGGGCGCATACCGCCAGGCCTCCGGGTTTGAAAAGAACTCGATTTCCTACGATCCGGGCTTTACGAGCAATACGGACCTGAGGCCAGATCCCAACAATCCAGCCTCTTGGTCTCTCAATGGACGTGGTATACATATCGCGGGGAATGATCGCGATATCATGGGGAACCCCAGAGTAACGGATAAGGCGGATGGCGTACCGGATATCGGAGCCTATGAGTTTGATCCGTCCAGCATTCCCCCTTCGGCGATGGCCTCCCCCGCCAATCCGGCGCCGGGTATCACACAGGTGTTCACTTTGGGTTATGATACGGTGGCGCAGATCCATTGGGGGGCAAACACCGTGGTGCCCAACACTTTGGATGTGAGGCAGTACACCGATTCCAAGGGACCCTTGTTCCCAAGTTCTGCGGATTTCATGTATTTCTATACAGATATCGATGCCGCCAACATCACCTATAACTTTACGGCGGATATCTATTACAAAGATCCTTGGACAGGAACCATCGCTTCGGAAAACGACCTGCGCCTTGCCCATAAAGTAGGGACACAGCCCTGGGTTGCTTACAATGGTAGCCTGAGCTCCACGGATGTTAATCGCAATGTGATTTCAGCAACCAGTCTGAATGCAACGGGTCTGTTTACGGGAATTGAGAATGA
>CAZYEZ010000060.1:0-12727 GCA_964646775.1 uncultured Chitinophagaceae bacterium
TCTTGACCCCATTGCGGTATTCATTGGTCCGGATGCTCAGCGTCTGAGGACCTGCGACCACGGGCGTGAATGAGAGGGTTCCGGTGGCCGGATCCAGCACGAAGGTATTATTGGTTTGTATCGGATTATTCGGAAACCCGATGGCCGGCCAAGGAGCCTGCGGTGAAAAGGCGATGTTGTTAGGAATGGCCGAGCAGGAACTCGCTTCCATAGGATTGACCACCTCGCTGACCAAGGAGTCTCCATCCGGATCCACCGCCCCGTTATTATATTGGTAGGCGGTGTTCAAACAACAATAGGGAATGGGTTTAATCGAAAAATAGGGCGAGGAATTGGTATCCGAAATGGTGTTATTAAACGTCGTCTCCGTATAAAAATAAGGGGAGCCCACTAGATTATTACTTGGGTTTCGATTTCCAATAAAGGTGGAAAAAGTCCAAAAATCGCAGGAGTAAGGCAAAGTCAGAACAACATAATACCAATATTCCTGGTATCCCGGTTGTCCCCCGGAGCCCTCGCAGGTCGTGGAGGCGTTCGAACAGCCTAGAGAAACGGGAGAACCGTTATCCACCCCTGGAGGAATTTTTCCTGGCCACAAAGCCATATTGGTCTGATTCACCTGCGGGTGACAGCTGCTTTTATAACAAAGGATGGCGGAGGTCGGTGCAGAAGCTCCGGTACAATCTCGATAGAACTTGAAGAAGAACCGGTAGGTCGAATCACTGACATGCTCATAGATAATTTCACCACCGGCAGCATGGGAAGCTTCCGCGCGATGTGGAGCCAAAGTGCCCAGCGTAATGGCCATCACAGCCAAGATAAAAGGGAGCAAACGCTTCATAAAAAATGTTTCGTTAAAAAAGCCGTTTCAAATTTAGTTTTTTCTTTCCTAGAAAGCGAAGAATGCGTTAATTTTTTCCAAGATTCGAACCAAAGTCCGAATTCGCTCACTCTATAGACGGATTCCCTGGCCTTTTCGCTGGGTTGCCGCCAACCATTCTTTGAGACGCTCCCTGGCTTTTTCAATCGGGATTTCATTCATACACTTAAAATGACCCCGGGGGCAACGTTCAAAACCAAGCTTTGAGCAAGGGCGGCATGAAAGATTTTGGTTTTCAATCATCAAGCTTCGAGGATCTGAGGGCTGAGTCAGAGAATGCCCGCCATAAAAAGGATACATGCCAAATTCGGGAACCGTATTACCCCAAAAAGAGAGGATGGGCTTCCCAAAAGCAGCCGCCATATGCATCAGTCCCGTGTCGTTGCTGAGCACGATTTTACTATGAGCTACGATCCATGCAGATTCCGGAAGGCTAAACTTACCGCATGCATTATAAAATTTCACCGGATCGGTGGCGGCGATCTCCTCCCCCATGGCCCGATCCTGCTCCCCGCCAAGTAAAATAATGGGATGGTCAATCCCGGCCGCCAGCGCTTTCCATTGATGGGCAGGAAGTCGTTTGGTGGCATAGGTTCCCCCAATCGAAAAAAGCAGATAACCCAAACTATGGCTTAGCGGCAAGTCATGACTCTTTAGCCGGGCATAATGGGGAATATAAAACTCCAGACCTTTTTCGTCTGATTCAATTCCTAGGGGGCGAACTGCTTCAAAATACCTGCGGACTACATGGCGCCCATCCATAAAGCCCTTCCGTTTTATCCGCACGGTGAGCCATTTTCGAATATTGGCTTTAGGAAATGCAAAGGTTCTGCATCGCAAGGCTCGGCGAAGGCGTAGCGTCCTCCAATTATGATGAAGGTCAACCAAAACCTCGTAACCTTCTTCCATGAGCTGGGAAATCATGGCATCCCATCTTCCTTCCTCGTAGGTATAAAGCTTGTCAATATTTGGGTTGTGAGCCACCAAGGGCGCATAGGAGGCTTTGGTGAGATAATGGACCACCCAATCGGGGCGCTGCGTCTTGATGGCGCGCAAAACCGGACTGGTTAGAATGATATCCCCCATGGAGGAAAAGCGAACGACTAGTATTTTTTTCATCTCGACGAAGGCCTATTTATTCCCTATGGCCGGGTTAAAACGGGGCATAATGCAACTCCAGCCAAGCCTTATCTCCCTGCACTCCCAACTGTTGTTTGGCCGCCCCCGTGATCACAATCATCGCTTCATCATACCGCTGAATACCCGGAACCCTTCCCAGGACTTTGACAAACACCGTACCTCCCGTACCTGGGTTGTATACTTTAATGATTCGACCCTTGGGCACATCATTATGAAAAGCGTATAGGGTTCGAGCAGAGGCGGGCTTCCCATCGGTACCAAAAAACATGGCCATGCCTTTTTGGTCCATCATGATGGTCTCATTCACCGTCTCCGACCTAAACTGCCTTTCCAAAGGCAGAAAAACGCTTTGGGAATGCTCCCCCTGACCTAAGGCAGGCTGATCTTCCTTAGATGCTTCGGATTGGGAGCCGGAGGAGCGGTTATTTTTTGGAGTGTCCACTTTTTTGGGCTGGGCCCTCCATGATCGATACACGGGCTGGACCGTGGGGTCCACCCGGATGAGCGCCACCCAAACCGTCTGCTGGGGAAAGACTTCATTGGTCTCCAAATGATTCCAGCGCTGCAAATTACTTTGAGTTTGTTTGCCGATGCCAATAAGGGCGCCCAATGACCGCTCCTTTTCTACTCTATAATAAACCCGCTGGCTCTGGTCTCCGACCTGGTACTGAGAGACTAAGTTATACGCGTCCAAGGGTATGATGATAGATTCACCCGGCGCAAGGCCAGATCTAAAATCCAGATCGTTGCGGGCGGCTAACTGAGCCGGGGGTACATAAAACCGCTTGGCAATTCCCAGAAGGGTTTCTCCTCTTTTCACCGTATAGGGAATCCCCCAGCCCCAGTCGTAGGACCGGGCAAACAGACTATCGCTGCGCTCCGCCCGAACCGAAGTAGACAAGAAGATCGCCATCACCAAACCGATCCACGCCCCTGGAATTCGGCCCCACCCTCGTCTTTTGGCTGTGATGCTGTTTTCACTCCGCATAGCTACTGCTTTCCTAGTAATCAAAGGGCAGGCCAATATAGTTTTGGGGCCGGATCTCCTTGAGCCTTTCCTTGAGTTGATCGGAGACTTCCAAACGGTCAATAAAAGCATGGATTTCCTCGCGCCCAATCTTTTCCTTTCCTCGAGTCAGTTCCTTGAGGGCTTCATAAGGCTGGGGATAGCCCTCCTTGCGCAGCAAGGTCTGAATCGCTTCGGCAACCACCGGCCAATTCGCTTCCAGGTCCTCCTCCAAGCGACTTGGATGCAGGATTAGTTTATCCAATCCTCTTTGGATGGACAGGATCGCCAGAAATCCATGGGCCATGGGAAGGCCTAGGTTCCGAAGCACGGTGCTGTCTGTAAGATCTCGCTGCAAGCGAGAAATAGGCAGCTTGGCACTCAGGTGTTCTGCCAGCGCATTGGCCAGGCCGAGGTTGCCTTCCGCATTTTCAAAATCGATGGGATTGACCTTATGGGGCATGGCCGAGGAACCCACTTCTCCAGCCCGCGTCTTTTGTTTGAAATAGTCTAAGGATATATAAGCCCAGCAGTCCCTAGCCAGGTCGATGAGAATATGATGAATCCGTTTCATGGCATCCAGCTGGGCTGCCAGATGGTCATAGTGATCGATCTGGGTAGTAAAATATTGGCGGCGCAGGCCTAAGCGATCGTTGAGGAATCGCTGACCAAAATCGACCCAGTCTACCTCAGGGAAAGCCAGGTAATGCGCATTGAAGTTGCCGGTGGCCCCACCAAACTTGCCCCAATGCGGCAGGGACTTCAATAAATCCTTCTGCAGACTCAAGCGTTCGACAAAAACCATTACCTCCTTACCCAAAGTGGTGGGGGAGGCGGGCTGCCCATGGGTGCGTGCCAACATGGGAATGCCTTTCCACTCCCTAGCCCGCTGCCGGAGCTGATCGATCAAAGCCTCCAGTTTCGGTAAATAGTGCGCCTCCAGAACTTCCTTCCATAAAAGGGGAACCGCCGTATTATTCACGTCCTGAGAAGTCAATCCAAAATGCACCCACTCCTGCACGGAGGCCCCGCCTAAAGCCGTTAGTTTTTCCTTTAAAAAGTACTCTACCGCTTTTACGTCATGATTGGTCACGGCCTCCAGTTCTTTCACCCTTTGGCCATCTTCCAAGCTAAAGTTCCGATATAAATCCCTTAGGGCTTCTTCGGAAAGTTCCGAGGGCAGGGAAAAAATACCTTCGGCAGCCAGGGCCAAAAAGTATTCCACTTCGACCCGCAATCGATAACGAATCCAGCCCCATTCCGAAAAATAAGGAGCCAAAGGGGCCAGGCTTTTGCGATAGCGGCCATCGATCGGCGAAATCGCCGACAATGCATTGAGTTCCATGCTGCAAATATAACCACCCTGCCTTGAATGATCCAGAAGAAATCCCTGGGCCTTCCCTTCATGACTTCCCTGGGTCATTCCGCGCACGCAGGGAGACGCAGATGGAAACTCCTATGATTTTATGTATCTTTGCGACCCAAATTAGCGACCAGAAAAAACACCAATCATCCATGAAACCCCAGAAGATTCGCATGACGCCTGAGGGCAGATTACAAGTTCCCGACCAACCCATGATTCCTTTTATCGAAGGCGACGGAATTGGACCGGATGTATGGTCTGCCAGTAAAAAGGTCATGGACATGGCCGTAGAACGCAGTTATTCAGGAAAGCGGCGGATCGAGTGGATCGAAATGCTAGCCGGCGAGAAAGCCTTTCAAAAGACGGGTAGCTGGCTTCCCGAAGAAACCCTTCGCATGGCCCAGGAATATGTGGTCTCCATCAAAGGGCCGCTGACCACCCCCGTCGGTGGAGGAATCCGCTCCCTGAATGTGGCGCTTCGTCAGGAGCTGGACCTTTATGTCTGCCTTCGCCCTGTGAGCTGGTTTATGGGGGTCCCTTCCCCATTGGTCCATCCTGAAAAGGTGGATATGGTCATATTTCGGGAGAACACGGAAGACATCTATGCAGGAATCGAGTTTAAAAGCGGCAGCGAAGAGGCAAAAAAACTGATTGAATTCTTAGATAAAGAACTCGACAGTGCCTCCAGAATCCGCTTCCCCGAGACTTCGGCACTGGGGATCAAACCGGTCTCTAAAGACGGGTCCCAGCGATTGATTCGCGCGGCCATTCAGTATGCCATCGACCATAAAAAGCCTTCTGTTACCCTGGTTCACAAGGGGAATATCATGAAGTTCACCGAAGGCGGGTTTAAAAACTGGGGGTATGAACTGGCAGAATCTGAATTCTCCGATCAGGTATACACCTGGAATCAATGGGAAGAGGCTAAAAAAGCGCAAGGTGAGGAAGCCGCCAATGCAGCCATGAACCAGGCCATAAGTCAGGGCAAGGTATTGATCAAGGACGTGATTGCCGATAATTTCCTGCAGCAAATCCTTCTGGCCCCCTCCGATTATTCCGTGGTCGCGACCCTGAACTTAAACGGAGACTATATTTCGGATGCGCTGGCCGCCTCGGTAGGAGGAATCGGTATCGCCCCCGGGGCCAACATCAACTATACCACCGGATACGCCGTTTTTGAGGCAACCCATGGAACCGCGCCTCGTTTTGCCAATACCGATACGATGAACCCCTCCTCCTTGCTGCTCAGCGGGGTCATGATGCTCGAATACATCGGTTGGCAGGAAGCCGCCGATCGGATTGTCGGTGGTCTAAAAACCGCCATCAAAAGGAAACGGGTTACGGTCGATTTCTATAACCTCATGCACGATGCTACCTTGTTGAAGACCAGCGAGTTTGCCGATGAAATCATCCGCAACCTTTAATCGAGGGAAAGAAAACCAGGCCCCGCGGCCCGCGATTTTTTAAAAAATTGGCTATTTTTCCAATCCAATCTCCGATCGGGGATAAGATCGCTAATGCTATGAAGCCTTTTCTCTGTTTGGTCCTCCTCCTCCTGGCAACGGGGACAACCACCTGGGCTCAGGAGCCCATCGTTTTCCCCACGGCTCCCGGTTCGGATGTCGTGGTACATATGGATCCCCGTTTTGGGGTAATTCTTAAAAGGCACCAGCAAATGCAAAGAGGAGCCCAGCGCTCTCAAAGAGGCTATCGGGTACAAATTTATAGTGGCAACGATCGGCACAAAGCCAATGAGATACGCTTGGACTTCATGAAGCGCTTCCCCGATGTTCGCACCTACCTTTCCTATGTGCAGCCGCAGTTTCGGGTCAAGGTGGGCGATTACCTCCATCGGGAAGATGCCCGGGAAATGTACCTTAAAGTAAGTCCTTTGTACAGCCCCTGCATGATTGTACCCGATATCGTCCAAGTCCCTCGACCCTAATTGGCTTTTCACCCCTGGGCCTGTGGCTTAGCCCAGTTCTCGGCCTGACTCGTTTCAAGATGACCAGGACGGTCCTCTGCTCCTTTTTCTCCTCTTTCCACTCCGTTTAGTTCTTCTACTTACAACTTCTAAGCCTTTTCTTTCCACAGGTTATTCTGTGGCAGATTATTCTGTGCAAATATCGAAGGGATGGGCATGAAAAATCCTCCGGGCCATGTTGATACAAACCCGGAGGAATCAAATACGCTTAGGCTGCGCGAGCGTCTCGGCGAGAAATTATTTTTTCGCTTTCGCTTCCTCGCTCTCCGCCTGCTTCAGGGCGCGGGTCATCACCACAGAGGCAATGGGAATCCGAGGGGAGTTCATCACCTCCATATTGGGAGCAACCACGTCCTGAACCCGAATGTTTCCGTTAAGCTTCAGATCGTCGATCGGAACTTCCAGATTCTCCCTCAGGTCTTTGGGATATGCCCTTACCTTCAGGTTCTTCACTTTAATTTCCAAACGTCCGCCTGCTTTTACGCCTTCCGCCTGGCCGGTAAACCGTAGGGGAAGTGTCACCAGCAACTTCCGATCGTCCACCATCTCCTGAAAATCCAGGTGAGTTAACTCATCGGTGACCACGTCAAACTGACGATCCTTCAAGATGCAGCGGTATTCTTTACCATCCACGGTAATGTGGGCTTGCTGAAAAGCATCCGTATAGACCAGGGAACGGAAAGCCAACTTGGGAGCGGAAAAGCTGATGTTTTCCTTTCCTCCGTAAATGATCGCTGGAACTTCTCCTTCCGATCGAATTTGGCGGCTGGCCTTTTTACCTAATGCAGGTCTTGATTTTCCTTCGATTCTAACTATGTTCATTTTGATTGGTTTATCTTTCCCTCCTCGATTTACGGATCTAAAAGAGAAGGTGGATCCGTGGTTGATTTAGGTTTTATCTAGTGGTTTGTATGGTTTTCTATGCTTTTTAAGCCTTTGCTTTATTAATCTTTCGTTCTCTTGGTCTTTCTCTTCGTCTATTTTCGGTTGCTGTGAATAAACAGCGAACTGATCGACTTATTCTCGTAGGTATTGCGAATGGCGATGGCAAAAAGATCGGCCGTGGTCAACACCTTAATCTTCGGACTTTTCCGCTTCAGAGGAATGGTATCACAAACCACCAATTCCTCCAATTCGGAGTTTTCGATATTTTCGTAAGCATTCCCACTCAATATGGGGTGCGTACAGAAAGCGCGAACCGACAAGGCGCCCCGCTCCTTTAAAATGGAGGCGGACTTGCATAATGTTCCTGCCGTATCGCAAATATCATCAATGAGGACCACGTTGCGATCCTTCACGTCCCCGATAACCGTCATCCCCGCCACCTCATTGGCCCGCTTCCGCTGCTTGTCACAAATAACCATATCCACCTCAAAATACTTCGCCACTTCGCGGACCCGATTGGTACTTCCTACATCAGGGGCCGCAAAGATAAGGTTTTCTATCTGAAGATTCTCAATATGGGGGATAAAAATTGCGGAACTATCTAAATGGTCCATGGGGATATCAAAGAACCCTTGGATCTGAGGGGCATGGAGATCCATGGTCATGATACGGTTAGCCCCGGCTACGGTAAGCAAGTTGGCCACCAGCTTGGAGGCAATCGAAACCCGTGGCTTGTCTTTACGGTCCTGACGGGCGAATCCGAAATAAGGAATCACCGCCGTAATATATCCCGCCGATGCGCGCCGAGCGGCATCGATCATCAAAAGCAGTTCGAAAAGATTGTTAGCGGGCGCAAAAGTTGACTGAACGAGAAAAACGTAGTCCCCACGGATGGACTCATTGAAAACAGGCTGGAATTCTCCGTCCGAGAATTGCTGGATGGTTAAATCACCCAGTTGCTTCCCGAAGCGTTTGCCTATTTGTTTAGCCAGATATCCTGATCCGGTACCTGAAAATATTTTAACAGAAGGCTGCATGGATTGAAACTGAAGTGCAAATTTAGCCAAACTAAGGGTATGGCAAAGTTTTTTTACGTCCATGGGTTTTTAGGACCTCTTCGCCGGCCAAGGCCGGGATTCCAAAAAGGAAAACCTACCTTTACGGCAACAAAAAATGATCTAATTATGAAACGACATGCCACCGCTAAATGGAACGGTTCCGGAAAAGAAGGAAACGGAAACCTGACAACGCAGAGTCATACGCTGGAGCAGACCTCCTATTCTTATACCAGCCGATTTGAAGAAGGACAGGGAACCAATCCCGAGGAGCTCATGGCTGCCGCCCACGCGGGCTGCTTTAGCATGAAGCTGGCTTTTGTCCTCGGAGCCGCTGGCCATGAGCCACAGTCCATCGTGACGACCTGTGAAATCACCTTAGAGAATGGCGCCATTACCCACAGTGCCCTAGTAACCCAAGTGGATGTGGGAGGAATGGACGAAGATGCCTTCCAAAAAGCCTCCACGGAAGCCAAAGAAAACTGCCCGGTTTCCAAAGCCTACAATATGCAAATCAGCCTGGAGGCTCGACAAATCTAGTTCGAACCCATCCCGTTCGGGCAAATCTAGTTCGAGAAGACGATCCTGCCCCGCAGCCCCGAGTTCTAGCCCGCATGGCCGGCAAGGCCAAAATACAAGTCGGCCCATCCTCATCAAGCCCAGAAAGCTTAGACGAACTCGGGGCTTCGAGGCAATCGCAGCCCAAGAGGCGGATTCAAGCTCTACCATACGGGGTTTAACGGCAGATTAACATGCCATCCTTGCCTCTTAACATAAATATATAATCACTTATAATTTAAGCGATTAGGCTTGTAATTTCCGAAAATCAATCCCTGATTTCTTCCTTGTTTTTTTCCGAAGCCGAACAACGGTTGGTAAGCTCATTGCTATGCTCGAATTTTGAATATCATTGTCTGTTTTGCTCCCCATATTGGGGCATCGCCTACCGGATCCATCCCCTTGGGGCAGCGAAATATTCAGTGAATATAGCAAGGACTCATTATGCCATTCAAACCTCTATTTTCCTTGGATCTGGTTTATATCGGGCAAGAAAAGGAATTTCATCGCCTAGGGCGAAAACTTAGACCAAGGGGATACCGACTGAGCGGATTTCATCCGATGGGAAGCCCTTACCTTTCCCCTGCCGCCGGCGAGGGCCTGCCTCCTATCAGGCTTGCATGCCAAAGAGCAGATCTTATTCTCATGCGCATGAACAAAGAGGAGATGCGCCACCTGGCCTATACTTTAGATGATCTGCGCACCAAAGCCGTACTAGATTTGAGTGCTTTGCCTGCTTTTCTTGGCACCCGCATCTCCGGGCCCGCCATGCCGGTTCACAATGGAATCGAAATACTAGCCACCATTGCTGGGTGCAAGGAGACAGTAAAAATCTATGGCCCCACGGGTTATGAAACCCTGATTGATCCGTGCTTTATTCCTTCGGATCTTATCCTGGCTGGTTCCTCCTCCAAGGCCAAGCAATTGGTGGAGCTTTTACTTCGCGACCTTCGATTAGGGGAGATCTACGATTTGGGAGACGCTTCGATGATCCGGCATATGGACGGGTTGATCAGCTACCTGCAGAATCGGGAAGCCACCCCGGAGGCCTAGCCATGCGGCTACCAGCCACTTCCCAGGACTTCTACGATATGCATGGTCTTAAGCGGAAGTTTTTGCTCATCGATGTAAGCCTGCAGCTGCAACAGGCAGGACTGGTCGGTCGAAATAATAAATTCGGCGCCGGCGTCTAAGGCCGATTGCACTTTGGTCTGTGCCATCCCCACCGATATGGGCGCGAACTTGACCGCAAAACTCCCCCCAAAACCACAGCAGGTTTCCGAGGCTTCGTTTTCGATCAAGCTTAGACCTTCGACCTGGGAAAGCAGGGCGCGAGGGCCCTCTTTGATTCCACATTCCCTCAATGCACCACATGCATCATGGTAGGTGACCCGGGCCGGGAATACGGCCCCCACCGAGGTGATTTTCAAGACTTCGGTCAAGAACTCGGTAAACTCATAAACCTTAGGCACCAGGCGCCCCGCTTGTCCATGGTGGCTGCTGTTGGCAAACAGCGATTCCATTTCGCCGCGAACAAATCCGGTGCAGGATCCACTGGGCGAGACCACATAGCCTTCCCCCTGGAAGTCATCGAGAAATTTGGCGGCGACGGAACGGGCTTCCTGTATATAGCCTGCATTAAAAGCCGGCTGACCGCAACATGTCTGTTCCGGATTATAATGAACCCTGCAGCCCAGTTTCTCCAGGATTCGCACCATCTGAAACCCGACTTCCGGATTGAGCTGGTCTATAAAACAGGGAATAAACAATTGAACATCTTTCATCTTCTGGGGTTTGCCTATGCTTTTTGTGCGAAGCCTCGGTTCCAGGCAACCATCTTCAAGGTGGCGACCGCCACTTCTTTACCTTTATGGCCCTGCCGACCCCCCAGCCGATCCCAGGCCTGGAGATCGTTATCGAGGGTTAAGACACCGAAAATTACGGGAATGGGAAGCTGAAGATTCAGGGAGCTGATTCCATGAGTAACCGCCTGACATACGTAATCAAAATGAGGGGTGCCGCCCCGAATTACCGCGCCCAATGCCAGGATGGCATCCAAAGCCGGTTGGTCCGGATGATGGGATGCCTCCCAGATTCGTCGACAGGCGAAAGGAAGTTCGAAAGCACCGGGTACCCGATGCCGGACGATATGCGTGGGGGGCACAAAAGGTTCCCAGACTTCCTGGACCCCCTCTTCCATGGCATCGATGATGCGATCATTCCACTCGGTTTTAACCACCGCAATCCGCGGTGCCGGGATCAGGGCAGTCTTTAATCCTTGCAGATCATAGATTAGCGCACTTTGGTTTGGGTCTGCCATAAATTAGGGATAATATTCGCCGATCAAAGCGTTTGTCCGGGTTTTTCGTCGCAAAAGGGCTCAAAAAATACTCAAGGCCCAAAGTTAGGGTTTTTCCCTAAAGCTCCGACCATTAAGGTTCAACAACCCTTGCCTCCATGGATACGAGAGGATACGAGAGGATGCGAGAAACGCCTGGCCAAAGGGATCAAAATAAGATCAAAAAAAAGCGGGATCCTAAGATCCCGCCCAATAAATTGGATTGCGGATCGACCATGGCTGCTAATTGACCACGCCCAGCTTGGCCAAATGCTTGTCCATCTCTTGAGCCTGCATGCTTTGGGGATACTCGTCTCGAATCCGGCGGTAAGCCTTGATCGCTTCTTCCGGCTGCTGATTCAGCTCATAGGCCAGGGCCGCGCGGAACAGGAACAGTGGCGTATAAAACACATTGGAACGATCGCTGGCGGCCTTCATGTAGAACTTAATGCCTTGATCGATGTTGCCCTTTTCCATATGCGCATCGCCTAATGCACCCCAGGCGGCTAAACGCACATAGGATGATCCGCCGTCAAATTTTTCCAGATGTTTGATCGCCTGGTCAAAGTCTTCCATTTTCAGGTAGGTAATCCCGGCATAATAATGGGCCAGGTTTGCAGACTCAGTTCCCGAGTACCGACTGATAATACGCAGGAATCCCGGCTGCTGCCCATCGCCTTCCAGCGACTTTTGCAGGGAATCGAGTTCGAAGTAACGCTGAGCCATGGACATGGCCGTGGCTGCTTTGACTTCTCTTGGCTCCAAGTACATATACTTGTAGGTAAGTCCCCCCAGGACAGCTACCAACAGGACAATAATGCCCACGTGTATCGCCTTCCTGTTTTTTTCATAGGTCTGCTGAATGTTATCCAATCCAGAACTGGAGGATTTGGGGGTCTTGGATTTGCTCTCTTTCTTCGTCGTTGACATGGGTGATTTTGGTTATTCTAAATTTAGCTGAAGGCTCTAACTTTAGCTGAAGGCTGCAGCGCCTCGGATTGGGACTTTAGTCCTTGTTTTAGTCCTTGATAAACGGGTATTGAGGGTCTGCATAAACGTCTCCGTAGACTTCTTCATCATCAGGCCAGGGGCTCTCTTCTGCAAAGCGAACCGACTCATCCACGATGGCCCGTACTTTGGCCTCTATGTTCTCAAAGTCTTCGGCCGACGCCCACTTATTCTCCTGAATCGTGGTTCTCACCCGCTCAATGGGGTCCTTCTCCTTATACTCTTCAAGTTCCTCCTTGGTTCGGTATTTCGCCGGATCACTCATCGAGTGACCCCGATATCGATAGGTTTTTACTTCCAGGAAGGTCGGTCCTCCCTTCTCTCGGGCCCGCCGCACGGCTCTTTCAATGGCTTTATGAACTTCCTCGCAGGACATGCCATCCACAGAGTCTCCCGGCATTCCATAGGCGTCGGCTAGGGTATAAATATCCAAAACCTTAGACGTCCGTTTCAAAGAAGTCCCCATGGCATAATGGTTGTTCTCGCAAATGAATACGACAGGAAGCTGCC
>CAZYEZ010000061.1:0-9229 GCA_964646775.1 uncultured Chitinophagaceae bacterium
CGAACAAACTTGTCCACCAAGAAGGTCGATATTTGCCCTTCCATATATCCCTGAACATCAGGTAAAGCGTTCGCGTAGGGGTCCCACTCTCCTGAAATGCCGACCCGATGCGCCGACTCTTATTCCACCATGATCTTTTCACTTTTCCCTCCTTCTCATTTTGAAAGCCCAAGCCGGCCCCTTCCATAAGCTCCAGATGGAAGAGCGGGGAAGCCTTATCCTTGTTTAGCAAAGCTACACCCTCCCCAACCATCGAGGTGTTAAGGACCTCTGAAAACATTTTCGGGAAGATCTTTTTATTTCCATAGGATTAACCCCAAACTGAGCAAAGAAATGCCTAGCCAAAGCAACATACCAAAGCTAAAGGTCTTCCATCCCAGGCTGCGGATCAAAGGCCAAGATAAGCCCATGCCGATCAAAAAAAGACATAGGTTCAGTCCCCTTCTGGCCGCCGCTGCCAAAGCTAAAAACACAGGGCGGCCGGCCGGCACCAGATGATATAGCATTACGGCCATTAGAAAAAACAGGATAAACCAGGGGAAGCCCTTTTTGTGGCCTTTTTTTCGAAAAGCGAAAGCCGTCACAAAACTCAGGGGAATAATCCATAAGGTTCGCGTCAACTTGGTGGTTACGGCCCAATCCAAAGCGGTTTGGCCAGCCGGGAGATCCCAGGCCATGGCCTGATCAAAACGAGAGGCAGCCCCGACGACAGAGCTGGTGTCATGAATGGCCAAAGCCGCCCAGGTACCAAACTCCGCCGCATCCAGTCCAAAAGCCTGGCCCAGTCCAGGAAAGATAAATACCGCGGCGGCATTCAAAAGGAAAACAACACCTAAAGAAAGAGATAGGCCCCGCTCATCCACAGGAACCAGCGGCGCCACGGCGGCGATGGCGCTCCCCCCGCAAATGGCCGTACCGGAGGAAATCAGATGGCGGATGGCCGCATCCAGGCCAAGGAGCCTGCCAAGCAAATAGCCCAATCCAAAGGCAAAGACCAAGACCACCAGACTTAATCCCAACCCCTGCCTCCCGGTTTCCATCACTTGCTCTAAAGGTAACCCGAGCCCAAGGCCCACGACCATGATTTTGAGCAGATTACTGGTCCAGGCCTTATTTTTCGCCGCATAAGGATGTCCAAAGAGATGCACGAAAACCAATCCGGCAGCCAGCGACAAAGGAGGCGTTGCCCAAGGACTGAGACTAAAGAGAACGGCCAAAAAGAATAGGGCTTTCAGATAAGGGGGCGCCAAATGCATAGATCCATTGAATTAGCGGGAACGAAGAACCCATGGAGGTCCATGTCCCCATGCTTCTTCCAGAATATAACGAATATTCGGGTAAGTATTTTCCAAGCAGGCATCCCAGCCTTCCGGGGGTATCCATGCGACCGTCTCAATCTCCTCTTCGGTTTGCGGGCGCAGGCCTTCCGCTCGCAAGGCAAGAAGGGAAAACCAGTAGGTCTTCTTGATGATCATATCTCCTTGCTCCAAATAAATATGATGGCTGCAACGGGGTTCGGGCTCATGAATCTGCGCGCGCACGCCCGTTTCTTCCTCGACCTCCCGAAGCGCTGCCTCTTCCGGCGTTTCCCCGGTTTCTATTTTTCCCTTAGGCAAGTCCCAGCGACCCCGGCGAAAAATCCATAACCCATAGCCTCTCGGATCCAGCACCCACCCTCCGGCCGCCTCGATCCAGGTCTCGGCTTTACGAATCTTCTGCAGCCAACTTTCGGCGTCCTCCGTGTATATCCAAACCTGTTCTGCTCCCGCCTCCAAAGTCTTCATCGCAGAACGCAAGCCTCCATCCAATTCGGATTCCACCCAAGGATCGTTTTTTCTAGCACCTTTATCCTGACGGGAGGAGGAAATGAAGATCGGCTTGTCTTGGTAATATATCCGAAGGCACATCGTTGATCTTTGCAAACTAATGAATATGACGTAGGTTTGGGTTCGAATGGATAACGCTCAACAGTTTGCTGAAAAGCTCTTGCAAATTAAGGCATTGGCCCTCAACCTCCAAGCGCCCTTTACTTGGGCTTCCGGCTGGAAATCCCCGCTCTATTGCGACAATCGCAAAACCCTTTCCTATCCCGCTGTTCGCGATTATGTCAAGACAGAACTGGCCTCTTTGATTTTCTCCGAGTTCGCAGATGCCGAAGCCATTGCAGGGGTCGCGACCGCAGGCATTGCCCACGGCGCCTTGGCCGCCGATTTGCTAAAACTGCCCTTTGCTTATGTTCGGGGAAAAGCGAAAGGTCATGGTCTTGGGAATCAGATTGAAGGGGAGTTAGCACCAGGGAGTTCCGTAGTGGTGATCGAAGATCTGATTTCGACGGGCAAAAGCAGCCTTGAAGCCGTCGCGGCGCTCCAGGCCGCCGGCATGAAGGTCCTAGGCGTTTGTGCTTTGTTTACCTACTCGTTTCCCCAAGCGGCCCAGGCTTTCGAAAAAGCCGGCATTCCTTGGTTTACCATAAGCCATTACCAAGCCCTGATTCAAGTAGCGAAAGAGAAGCAAATGATTCAGGAGGCGGACCTTGAAGCCCTTGAGTCATGGCGGCAAGACCCCAGTTCCTGGAATCTGGGGACCTAATCGGCCGGACTGCCTCTATCTTGAACTCCAAAGAATGAACTGGCTTCGACTATCCCGATGGAAAAACCTGATCATGATCGCCGTCACCCAAGCCTTGGTTTGGCTTGCGGTTCATCGACCACTGATTCAGGAACAAGGCGGGGACTGGGTTTTAGACGCCTCTGGTGAGTTTACCCTCATTCTAGCGACCTTGCTGATCGCGGCAGCGGGATATATAATCAATGACTATTTTGACGTAAAGATTGACTTGATCAACCGGCCTTCTACGGTCATCCTCGAGCGATGGATACCACGAAAGCAAGCCATGATCATGCATTCTGCCCTAAGCTTGGCTGGACTGGGACTGGGCATCCTCCTGGCCCACCGTGCAGGCATGGTATGGCTGGCCCTGTTCCAGTTGATCTGCATCTTGCTGCTCTGGTTCTATTCAACTCATTTTAAGCGCAAGATTATCATCGGAAATCTGGTCGTCGCTCTGATGATTGCCGCCACCATCATGGCTCATGGCGTATTTGAACCCAGGCTTTACCCCTATTTTCTGGGACCCGTTTATCTGCGGGAAGGCACGTCGGTTCTCCCCAATCCCGTCGGGGTAATGACCGTCATTGCCGGATTTGCCTTTTTGCTCACATGGATGCGGGAGATCGTCAAAGACATGGAAGATTACAAAGGCGACGCCGAACAAGGTTGCGAAACCATGCCCATCCGATGGGGCCTTCAAAAAACCGAGTGGCTCGTTCGAGGATTAGGGGCCTTGACCTGTTTATGGCTACTGCTTTCCTCTCTGGCCTGGATCAGGGCCGGCTGGTACTTCCTGGCCGGCTATATGTTCTTGTTCCTGATCCTTCCGTTGATACGGTGGCTCTACCAATTGTCTCAAGGTGCCAGTCAAGCTCATTACCATCGAGCCTCTCGCCAGATTAAAACCTTGATGGTCGCTGGCATTCTCTCCCTTTTCATTTATCATTTAGAAGTCTATGGTCTCTCCTTCCTACCCTGATCTTGTATTGGCCTCCCGATCCCCGCGACGGCAACAAATGCTACGTGATCTAGGCCTAAACTTTCGCCTCCATGCCCCCGATATCGATGAACGGTATCCATCCCAGCTGGAAGCGGATCAGGTACCCGCCTGGCTGGCCAGCAAAAAAGCCCTCAAAACTCAGAAATCCTTTCCCCAGTCCTTGATCATCGCCGCCGATACCCTGGTGATGATCGATGAAGACATCCTGGGCAAACCTCGGGATTTGGAAGAGGCCCGATCTATGTTGGAGCGAATTTCTGGGAACACCCACCGAGTCGTCACCGGAGTCCAAATCCTGGGTCCCCGGGGGTCCTGCCGCTTTTCGCAGACCACGGTCGTTCGGTTCCGGCCCTTAGATGCTGCGCAAATTCAGTATTATCTAGATCATTATAGGCCCTTGGACAAGGCAGGCGCCTATGGGATTCAGGAATGGATCGGCCTCGTAGGCATCGAAGAAATCCAGGGGGACTACTATAATGTCATGGGGCTGCCGGTCGGCATGCTATGGGTGCAGTTACAGGCCCTGGGGTATTATCCGGCGGCCCCTGCTCATCGCCCATAATTCGCGGGCCAGCTGAGGGGCCAGCGCAACCCCCATACCGCCCAAACGGCAGGCAATAAAAACCCGTTCATCGCGGGCAAAAACCAAAGGAGACTTCTCCCGCCCAAAGCCCATGATTCCCGACCAGCGATGGGCCACTTCATAGGAAATGCCTGGAAGAATCCATCGGCGAATATGATTCTCCAGGGATTCCTGAATCTCGGGATTCAGCCCATGGTCAAAGGTCCGCTCTCCATCAAAATCGAGATTTCTACCCCCTCCCAACAGCAAGCGGCCGTCTAGCTCCCGAAAATAATAATAGCCCGCATCAAAATGGAAGCAACCCTTCCACTTCATTCCAGGGATCGGATGGGTTAGAAGCACCTGTCCCCGACCCGGTTCCAGATCTACGCCGGGCAGCCAGGGCGCGGCCTGGGCATTGGTGCATATGAATAGCTGTTTTGCCCGAAGCTGCCAGGGCTCCTGCTGAATCCAGGGCAGGGGGTCAAGATGGACTTCCACGCCTTGTTCTGTAGAAATCCAGTCCCGGACCCGGGCGCCGGTACGGTATTCCACCCCGAGCTGCACGGCGTGGCGCTGGCAGGAAAGCCAGAGCATTCCGGCATCCAGCTCTCCCTCCAACAAATTTTCAATCAGCCCTTGAACACGATGGCTCGCGAACCCAAAGGATTCTATGCTGGATGTGGCCAAAGCAAAAGCCGGCTTTTTTGTAAGTGGAAGCAAGCGTTGGTTCATGGATTCCATCGCCTCGACATAGGCATCCACCGGCTCAAACAACACTTCATAACTTCCATTTTCCCGATAACCGATTGCCGAGTCCCCGTAGCGCTGCCTGGAAATCGCCAATCCTTGTTGCCGACGCGCAAAAAGAGACAGCACCGCCTCTTCGTCCATCGATTGCAGATCTTCGAGCAACTCGGTGAGACTACCCATGCAGGCAAAACCCGCATTGCGCAGACTGGCCGAGCCGGTAAAATGCCCTTGCTCCAGAACGATTACCCGCGCCTTCGGCCGGGCAGTCTGGATTTCGATGGCCATATTCCAGCCCATAAATCCACCGCCCACGACGATATAGTCATAGTCCTTCAGGCTCTTCGCTTCCCAATAGCTTTCCATCCTATCAGATTCCGTTTATTCCAGTCTTCTCGCTGCCCTCCCTTCTCTGCATTCAAAGGTACAGCACGATGCTCCCAAACCCGCCCCCTAGACCAAAGATTTTTTTCGATCACCATAAACCGGTCAAAGGTCCATGGCCTCCCCAGGAAGATAAAGCGGAAGGGGCGCCCGCACCATCCATGTCCTCCGCTCCGATCCAAGCCCTTCACAGTTCCCAGTTCTGCCCATTCTTTTCAAGCTGGCCTTGAAGGTTTTTTCCCGCGGCTCCGATTTCGTATTTTTGAGACCCTTATCCCCTTTAAACGCATGGAATACGATTTTCAGAAGATTGAAAAAAAGTGGCGCGCATTCTGGAAAGAGCAGCAAACTTACCAGGTAGGAACCGATATGCACAAGCCCAAATGTTATGTTTTGGACATGTTTCCCTATCCAAGCGGAGCCGGGCTGCATGTAGGCCACCCCTTGGGATACATCGCCTCCGACATCTACGCCCGATATAAGCGGCTAAAAGGATTTCATGTGCTTCACCCCATGGGCTTTGATGCCTTTGGATTGCCGGCAGAACAGTATGCCATGGAAACAGGAGCTCACCCAGCCGAAACCACGGAAAAGAATAGCAAGCGTTATCGGGAGCAACTGGAAAATATCGGATTTTCCTTCGACTGGTCCCGATCCATCAACACTTCAGATCCGAAATACTATAAATGGACCCAATGGATCTTCCTCCAAATTTTCGACAGCTGGTACGACCGAAAATCCAATCGGGCTCGCCCGATTGGAGAGCTGGTTTCCATCCTGGAAAAACAGGGAAACCAGGGTTATCCCGTTCCTGGAAAGCCAGATGAGCAGATAGATGCCAAACGCTGGAAATCACTCTCTGATCAGGAAAAACGCCACTTCCTCATGCAATACAGGCTGGCCTACCAGGACTATGCAGAGGTTTGGTGGTGTGAGGCTTTAGGCACGGTTCTGGCCAACGACGAAGTATCCAATGGGCTTTCCGAAAGAGGGGGTCATCCGGTCATCCGAAAGCGCATGCGTCAATGGTTTTTGCGTATTACAGAATACGCCGACCGCCTCCTCGAAGGGCTGGATGCTCTGGATTGGTCCGAGGCCATGAAAGAGATGCAGCGCAACTGGATCGGCAAAAGCCAAGGCGCGCAACTGCGTTTTGATGTCAACGGCTTTGCGGATACGCAGATTGAAGTGTTTACGACCCGCCCCGAAACCCTGTTTGGAGTAAACTTTCTGGTTCTGGCCCCCGAGCACCCGCTGGTCGAGAAAATCATGCGGCCCGAACAAAAAGAAAAGGTCGAGGCTTATGTGCAATATGCCCGCCGGCGCTCTGACCGCGAACGCATGGCGGACACCCGCCAAATTACCGGGGCCTTTACGGGGGCGCACGCCATCCACCCTTTCTTGCGCAGCAAGATCCCGATTTGGATTTCAGATTATGTACTGGCGGGCTATGGGACCGGGGCCATCATGGCGGTTCCCTGTGGGGACCGTCGAGATCATGCTTTCGCAAAACATTTTGATATTCCCATCACCAATATTTTTGGAACCCTTTATAACGGTAACGAGGCCTATGAAGGCCGGGCAGGAAAGCTCGAGAACAGTCGTTTTCTCGATGGGATGACGATGGATCATGCCGCAGAAGTGGCCATTCGAGCGCTCGAAGATGCCGACCTTGGCGAAGCCAAAACTCAGTACAGACTTCGTGATGCGGGGTTCAGTCGCCAGCGATACTGGGGAGAACCCTTCCCCATCATACATATCAACGATCTCCCATTCGGTATCCACGAACCAGAAATCGCCGCTCATCCGGAACTGCAGAAACTTCCGGTGGTCTTGCCAATGGTCAGGGAATACAAACCCGGTCCTCAAGGCCAGGGACCCCTGGCCAATGTACAGGAATGGATTAAGACGCCCTTAGGCCATCGAGAGTCCAGTACCATGCCTGGTTACGCCGGAAGCAGCTGGTATTTTCTTCGCTACATGGATCCGCATAACGAAGAAGAGTTCGTTTCACGCCAAGCCAGCGATTACTGGAATCAGGTTGACGTATACGTGGGAGGAACGGAACATGCCGTGGGTCACATGCTATATAGTCGGCTATGGACCAAAATCCTTTATGACCTGGGTCATATTGGTTTCGAGGAACCA
This sequence comes from uncultured Chitinophagaceae bacterium, assembly GCA_964646775.1. Lineage (GTDB taxonomy): Bacteria > Bacteroidota > Bacteroidia > Chitinophagales > Chitinophagaceae > CAYPQN01. Next base: position 7,455 of record CAZYEZ010000061.1, read on the forward strand.
TTCCGAAAACTGATTAATCAGGGAATGATCCAGGGGGTCTCTCAGAAAGTTTATCGACTGGTAAAGACCGGGGTCTTCCTCTCCCGGGGAGTCAAGGAAAAACTCCTGGACCCCGAATGTCAGGACGAGTCCATTATATTTTTACGAGAGCAGAATCGCTTCAAACCCGGAGAGTCCACTCTCTTCGACGGAGAAGTCCCGCTTCAGAGCCTCCCGGCCGACCTCTCTTTGGTGAATGCAGAGGGCGCTTTAGACATTCCGGGGTTCCGGGCCTGGAGAAAGGAGTATGCAAAAGCTCGATTCATCGGCGAAAATGGCGAGTTAATTCAGCAGGAGGGTTTATTCCTCTGTGAGCCAGAGGTGGAGAAAATGAGCAAAAGCAGATACAATGTCATCAACCCCGATGACATCGTTGCGCGATATGGGGCCGATACATTCCGACTCTATGAGATGTTCCTGGGCCCTATTGAAATGTCCAAACCCTGGGATACCAAAGGCATTGAAGGCGTATCCCGTTTCCTTAAAAAAACTTGGCGGCTTTTCTTTAACGATGGAAACTGGGCGGTAAAGGATGAGGAGGCGACCGAAGCCGAAAGGCGTGTCCTTCACAAAACCCTTCAAAAGATCGAAATTGACATGGAGCGGTTTTCTTTCAACACTTCGGTAAGCAGTCTGATGATCTGTGTCAATGAGTTGACCGCTTTATCTTGTCAAAAACGAGAGATTTTGGAGCCTCTGGTCCTTGCCCTGGCTCCATTTGCCCCCCATATCAGCGAAGAGCTTTGGTCCCTTTTGGGCCATACTCATTCGGTCCACCAGGCGAGCTTCCCGACCGTGAATCCAGCATGGATTAAGGAAAAAACAAAAAAATATCCCGTTGCGATCAACGGCAAAACCCGCGAAGAGTTGGAGTTTGCCCTCGACATGGAAGAAGAAGCTTTGGCCAAAGCGCTTCTTGCCGACGAAAGGATCCAAAAATGGGTGCAAGGGAAGGAGCCGAAGAAAATCATCTTGGTACCGGGGCGTATGATTAATATCGTGATTTAGTCGCGGTTTATCCGGATTAGGCCGATCGCAAAAGCGGCGGAAGGAAAAAGATAATGCCTAAATTTGTGGCCGCAATCATTCATGGCTATGAAACGTAACCGCACCACCATCTTCTTGCTGAGCTTCTTTTTTCTCCTGGCTGCCGCCTTCATGACCTACTATTACAAGGTTAGTAAGGATAGTCCCAAGAAACTTCCTGTATTTGGCAATCCGGGCCATCAGGTAAAACCCTTTGCGTTTTGGAATCAAGATAGCCTGCTGATTACCAAAGAAGATGTTCGCGGAAACATCTATGTGGTCGAGTACTTTTTCACCACTTGCAAGGGCATTTGTCCAAAAATGAATGAGAACATGTCCAAAGTCTATGAAGCCTTCCAGGGAAAGGAAGATTTCAAGATACTTTCCCATACCGTGGACCCGAAAAAAGACACGGTCGGGGCAATGAAAGAGTATAGTCTTCGTTATCAGGCGGACCCGAATCAATGGATGTTCCTTACGGGCGACAAGAAGGAATTATATGATATGGCCCGGTACAGCTATTTGATCTCGGCCTCCGATGACACCGTTACCATCGACATTCAAGGAGACTTTATTCATTCCGATCGGTTTGTCCTCGTAGACCGCCACGGTAAAATCCGCGGACAGTACCGAGGCACAGATATCGGAGAGGTCAATCAGCTCATTGGCGATATCAATAGAACGGACATAATTATTTTTTTTCATGAGAA
>CAZYEZ010000061.1:9239-12715 GCA_964646775.1 uncultured Chitinophagaceae bacterium
ATTGGCGATATCAAGGAGCTTTATCGGGAAGAAGAGGACAGCTAGCTGTGGAGCCCCCAGCCCAGCAGCAACCAGGAAAGAACGATCAACGGCGCCGGAACTCGGGTAAAAAGCAGGAGTGAAACCGTGATAACGACCACCACCAGGTGGGAGTAGGCAAAGGTCATGGCCTGAAAAAGCACCAGCCCCGAGGCCCAGATAATACCAATGATGGCGGCATAGATTCCTTCCAGAGCCCGGTAGATTACCACATGCTGGCGCAAATTCTGATAAACCGGGAAAAGGAAAAATAAAAGGAGGGTCGATGGAATAAAAACGGCCACCGTCGCCGTAAAGGATCCTAAAATCTGCCAGAATACACCATAATCCCGCATAACCATACCTCCCACGTAAGCGCAAATCGAGAACACGGGTCCCGGCAAAGCGTGTACCAATCCAAACCCGGTCAACAGTTCCTCTCCCGTGAGCATAGGGGGACGATCCAATGCCATGGGGCGGGTAACATATTGAAAGAGCATCATGGGCACCAACACCTGGCCGCCCCCGAAAACAATCGATCCAAATCGATAGAAATTCTCAAAAAGATGCAGGATCTGACGATTCTCCCAAGCGTTAATCCGAGCTAGCTCACTTAGCACCCCGGCTGCAATGAAAACCAAGGCAAACAGCCAAAGGTTGATCCAGCGAATGGGTTTGGCCGGAGTCGATGATTCGGGGATTCTTTTATTGGAAAAATTGCTGATCACTCCCCCTAATACCAACAATATGGGTAGTATCCATGGGGTGCGTATCCATAGGGTCACCAAGGCGCTGCCGATCATGATTCCCCAGGTAGCGATATGGCGCACGCTGCTGCGCATCATGCGAATGGCAGCAAAAACGATAAAGCCGACAGACATAGGCTGTACGAACTGGAACAGCGTGGTCTGAACATCTTTTACATTGATGTAATGGATAAGAAATGAAAACCCGCCCATAATCAGGGCGGCTGGAAAAATCCATAATAAAAGCGTTAAGAGCGCCAAGGGGATTCCGCCTCTTTTATAGGCGATCAACATAATGGTCTGCGTCGAGGAAGGGCCCGGTAGCATTTGCGTAAATGCATTATACTCGAGCAATTCCTTCTCGGTTACATCATGTCTTTTTTCCGTAAAGGTGCGCACCATCATCCCCATATGGCCCTGAGGTCCTCCGAAGGCCGTAAAGGAAAAATAGAGTACCGATTTAAGAAAAGGTATATGTCTTAACAACATGTTCTGTCCCGAATATAGACAAAACTCGAGGAAAAAGCGAGTGTAAAAAGGGCCGATTTGCTTCCACTCCTCCTGCGCCGTCCCGCATAGAGATTCTGGGCTGATGGGACTGGGTCTCCGACCGCAAAAGAGAAAAAATTGAATCTCCCTTCGTATATTGCGGCCGCAAGGGTAGGAATCTCGATTTAAGTTTGAACCTCCCGTGATTCATCACTGTTTAATCGTTATTATGCTTCTGAATTCTGTTTATCAAGTCGGAAACCAAATCGGGTTCATCCTCATGTGGGTATTTATTCTGCTGATGGTCATCGAGCTCATTTATGTCATGGCCAAATACCTGGGAAGTTCGCCGAAAAAATCCTAAACATTGGCCCCCTTTCCGATTGCTGAAATACGAAGAGAATACCGGCTGGCCCAGTTGGACCCAGAAGCGCCAGGCAAAAACCCTTTAGACTTTTTCCGCCACTGGTTTGAGCAGGCCGTCGCCGCCCAGGTGGACGAGGTCAATGCAATGGTGCTTTCGACTTTGGACGAAACTGGACAGCCCCACTCCCGCGTGGTGCTTCTAAAAGGGATCGAAGAACAATCTTTGGTTTTCTTCACCAATTATGAGAGCGATAAAGGGAAACAGCTGATGGCTAACCCCCGCCTTGCCCTTAACTTCTTCTGGCCGGCCCTTGAAAGGCAGGTTCGCATCGAGGGGAAAGCTGAAAAAACCCCTGCATCCGTAAGCGATGCTTACTATCATTCCCGTCCCTTAGAAAGTCAACTGGGAGCTTGGGCCTCGGCCCAAAGCCAGGTGCTGGCTGCGAGAATCGACTTGGATCAGGCCTATGAGCATTATCGAGAAAAGTTCAGGGATTCCGTTCCCCGGCCTGCGCATTGGGGTGGGTTTTATGTATATCCCCATCTCATCGAATTCTGGCAGGGTCGACCTAGCCGGCTTCATGATCGGGTTCGCTGCCGAAAGCAAGCAGACGGCGAGTGGATCTCCGAGATCCTGGCCCCTTAGCTGAGAAAGATCTTCGGCGAATCGCAGAAACCCAGCCATAACCCGCCTTCAAAAAACAAAAAAGGTACCTTGCGGTACCCTTAAATGAGTTGAAAGGAGCCATCCAAACAGCCAAGCTATGGTATGATTCCCTCCCAGACCTTTTCGATCGAAATTCCCTTATGCCTTTTTGGCTGTCTTGGTTTTTCGCGTGGACGCCGAATCCGCATTTTTTGTATTCGACGGGATAACCACTGGCTTGGGACGCTTGGCTGGACGGGACTTCCCGAAAGAACCATTAATAATTTTTCCTCTTTTGGTACGACGATCACCTTTTCCCATAAATAATGAATATTAAATTTTAGTTCGGTTTTTAATTCGGTTTTAGTTCGTTTTATGCCGGTTACGGGGGAGCCCGGGCGGCAATTCAGCAAAACTAAAGAAAATCCCGTCGATTCCCCAGAAACGCCGTTCATTTGTCCCGCATAAAGCCAGGCATGGCTTTATGCAAGCGCTGCCATAATTCCGCGATTCCAAGATTCTACGATTCTACGGCCTTTGCCAATCCTTTCCCTGGCTTGAATTTAGCCGCCATTTTTCCGGGTATATGTAAGGATTCACCTGTTTGCGGATTCCGGCCTTTTTTTGGAGCCCGCTCTACGGGTAGAAAAGTGCCAAAATCAGCCAAGGTGACTTTCTCTCCCGCAGACAAGGTTCGAACGACCGTATCCATAAAAGCATTAAGGGCTTCGTTCACCTGAACGCGGGTGAGGTCCACTTCTTGCGCAATGGCCTCAATGAGTTCTGCTTTGTTCATCTTTCAAGATATGAATGGTAAAAAAAACGATTATACCACGAATATACATGCATTCAACTAGGATTCAAAGCGCCGAAGAGCCCTCCCTTGTGGATCTCTCTCCTCCTTCTCCCTATGTTCTGCCTTCATGGAGGACTTCCATGAGGGTCCGGAAAGCATGGAAACGGTTGCCGAATCGTTCGATCCCCCGGTTCCTCATGGTCTGGGCATAATCGGCCAGATATCGATCGTAATCAGCCCGGCTGGGACAAACATACTGGACGGAAAAACTCAAGCCAGGCGTATCGGGAAGATCCAGAAGACGGGCCAGGCGATAGGCGGTAAAACATCCGGTATTCATGAGATCCGGAATGTGCTCGTTTCGCATCCATTCGAGCCATTCCTGAGCTATCTCTTCATCTAGGTTTATGGTCAC
>CAZYEZ010000062.1:0-12635 GCA_964646775.1 uncultured Chitinophagaceae bacterium
CCGAGGGAATGATCCAGATGGAGGATCTTTTCGACACACAGAAATACAGGATTAAACAGGTGCCCGGGTTCCATGGCATGAAAAATGGCCTACAGTTTAGCCGGCTGGTTCGAGAAGGAGATCATACGAGAATTGCTTTGTTTGATCTAGCCAGCGGGGACGAAGTAGAGACGCTTTGGGACAGCAAAAAGAATCTTTGGCAAGGGGCGGTTATTCCGATAAGCGGATACTCGTTTTCAAAGGACGAGCAAAAGATCATTTTGAAGTCGGAACTTGAGCCGATCTATAGAAGATCATCGAAAAGCCTGGTTTACATTCTGGATCGCAAGTCAGGAGCGATTACCAAACTGGGGGAGGAGAAAGTTCTCCATCCAGAAACCTCGCCCGATGGCAATAAGCTTGCTTTCGTCTTGGATAACAACCTCTATGTTCAGGATCTTGAGTCTGGAAAAAGAGATACCGTCACCCGCGATGGGAAATGGAATCAGATCATCAATGGAAATTGTGATTGGGTCTATGAAGAAGAGTTTCAGTTTTCCCAGGCCTATCAATGGTCCCCAGATGGCCAATTTATTGCCTATTACCGGTTCGACGAATCCCAGATTCCGCTTTATCATTTAAACTACTACGAGAAAACCCACCCAAGAATCTATGAGTATAAGTACCCGAAGGCCGGGGATCCGGTATCTGAAGTGGAGATTTACATTTATTCGTTGAATGCGAGGCAGTCCCGGCCCATGGATCTAGGGGAAGAGAAAAATCAATACATCCCTCGGATAAAATGGACGCCGGAACATGGATTGGTTGTCTACCGCTTGAATCGCTGGCAGAACCATTTGGAACTCCTGCTCGCAGACCCGCTTCTGGGGACCACCCGGCTAATCTATGAGGAGAAGAATCCTTATTACGTGAGCATCGATGATAATCTAGACTTTCTGGAAGGCAAAACCCAGATGCTCATAACCAGCGAAAAAGGGGGCTATAATCAATTGTATCTATGGGACTGGGAGAAATCCCGTGAAACCTTGTTGACGCCGGGCCAATATGACATTGACCGGCTTGTAGGCTATGACCCCCGCACCGGAAATGCCTATTTCACGGCAGGGATCGAAGATCACCGGCAAAGGCAGCTTTATAGCGTAAATGTTAAATCCGGAAAGCTTAAGGCGATAACTACCGAAGCGGGAACGCATGAAGTGCAGCCCGTTCAAGGATTTAGATATTTTCTCGATCGTTACTCTCGCCTCCAAGAGGTACCACGTTACTACTTGCGTGATGCCCGGGGGAAAGTGGTGCGCGTACTTGAAGATAATCAAGCCCTGGCCGAAGCCATGGAGCCCTTAAAGTTGGGAACACTACAGTTTGAGGATTTCCCCATTCGGGAAGATCTGGTATTGCATGGTTGGGTCATCCGCCCGCCGGATTTTGATTCTAGCCGCAAGTACCCTGTCTTGCTTTATCAATACTGCGGACCTGGGTCGCAAGATGTCCGGGATCGTTTCCCCATTCGGGATTTCTTCTGGCATCAGATGTTGGCCCAGAAAGGGTATATCATCGTTTGCGCCGATGGGAGAGGTACTGGATTTCGGGGTCAAGAGTTCAAAAAGCAGACTTATCTGAAGTTGGGGATGATGGAAACCGAGGATCAAATCGACTTGGCAAGGTTTTTAGCACAATGGGATTATGTAGACAAAAACCGAATTGGTATCTGGGGCTGGAGCTATGGAGGTTATATCAGCAGCTCTGCATTGCTGAAAGGGAAGGATTGGTTCAAGATGGCTATTGCGGTAGCCCCGGTGACGAATTGGAGGTATTATGATAACATTTATACAGAGCGCTATATGAGAACCCCTCAGGAGAATCCCGACGGTTACGATCAAAATGCGCCCGAACATATGGCCGACCAGCTGGAAGGAGCCCTGCTTCTGGTTCATGGTTCCGGAGACGATAATGTGCATGTTCAGCATAGCTATATGCTCGCCAATGCGCTTATCCGGGAGAACAAGCCCTTTGATATGGAAATCTATCCGAACCGTCACCACGGAATCAGTGGGGGAAAAACCCGGTGGCATCTCTATGAGCGAATGACAGAATTCATACTAAAGAATCTATAGCCATTTGAAATTCATCGATAAATACCTAAACAAGATCAAATCCTCAGCCCTGGTTCAAAAAGGAGAACGATGGGTACGGAGTCATTCTTTTCCTGGGGTTGAAGGGATCAGTATTTATGAAGTGGGGCGATTTTTTGCCCGAGAGATGCGAGAGAACAAGTTACAAATGCGGGCGGCGGCAGTGACCTATAATTTTCTTCTGGCTATCCCTCCGTTTCTTCTCTTTCTCTCCTCGCTGGTTCCATTCTTTAGGTTGGACAATGTGGAGGAAACGCTGTTGAATACGATTCAGCTGGTTACCCCGAACCAGGCTTTGTATGAGAATATTAGCGAAATCGTACTGGATTTCATGAACAATCAGCGGGGAGAAATCCTTTCCTTCGGTCTATTGATGACGCTGTACGTTTCGTCGAATGGCATCGTCGCCTTACTTCAGTCTTTTGAACGCGTGTTGCCGGTATATGTAAAACGGACCGGCATCGGACGGCGTTGGTCCGCCATCAAGTTGACCGTCATGCTAAGTTTCATTTTGCTGATTACCTTGGCAACTTTGATCCTTCAGGCCCAGGCGCTGAATGCATACCTGCTGATGATTTTCAATAACACCGTCGTCATTCGCTTGGTGAGCATTGCCATTGTAATTGGTCTTATCTTGGTCGGGGTTTCCAGCATCTATACCTATGGCCCCCGCCTAAGCTCTAAGATGAAGTTCGTTTCCCCAGGATCGGTGATGGCGACTTTTTTGATCGTCCTTACTTCAGTGGTGTTTTTCTTCTTGGTCAATAACTTTATCCAATACAATCGGGTGTACGGGTCCTTAGGAACGCTGATGGCCTTCATGGTATGGATCTGGTTGAATACCTTTGTGATTCTTATTGGCTACGAATTGAATATCAGCATATTGCTGGCTAAGAATGCAGAAAAACTTACTGAAGAACCGAAGGTGGATGACTAAGATGCTAGTTGGAGGTGCCCTGGGCATCCTGGCTTCTTTTTTTTGGGCAGCATGCGGACCGAAAGAAGAGCCGCTCCCACGTCAGGTGACTTATACGGAGCATATTGCCCCCTTGCTTTATCAACATTGTACGGTCTGTCACCGGCCTGGAGAAGGGGCTCATTTTGATTTAGTCAACTATGCCCAGGCTAGGCGTTATGGTTCAGCCATGGCATTTATGGTCAAGGAGCGGCGCATGCCGCCCTGGCCCGCCGATCCGCATTACCGCTCCTTTGTGGGGCAGCGATTGCTTACGGACCGAGAAATTGCCCTGGTTGAAAAATGGGTGATGACGGGTATGGAAAAGGGCCCCGAAGAGGCCATGCCCGCCTTGCCAGATTATCCCCAGGGCTCCTATCTGGGTACCCCTGATTTGCGCATTCCTGTCGAGCCCGTGTTTTTGCCGGCGAATTCGGGCGATAAGTTTTTGATTGTCAAAGTACCCTTTGAATTGCCCAAGGATACCTTTGCCCGCGTTATTGAATTTGCCCCGGGCAATCGCCGGGTGGTCCATCACGTGAATGGGGATATGGTCCGCTATGAGCCAGGGAAGAAGGCCAACGTATTTGAGGGGAAGCGAGTAGTAGACATGCGAAACGATAGCACGGTAACCCAGGCCTATGAGGCGCTGGGTCTGGCTAATGACGATGGAACCTATCCGATTTTGCAGCGGTCGGTGGTGAACTACCTGCCCGGGGTGACGGGACAGTGGTACCCTGAAGGAATCGGGGGATATTACCTACCCCAAAAAGGCGCCTTCCTCCTCAATGACATCCATTATGGGTTTACGGGATCTGAAGATCATTGGGATAGTTCCTACATCAATATCTTCTACGCGAAATCGCCGCCGAGGCGGCCGGTTCGAGAGTTCCAACTGGGTACCCTCGGGGTTTCGCCGGTGGAGCCAGACCTAATTATCGCCCCAAATACGGAAAAGCAGGTCATCAGCCGATACCAGGTTCCGGAAACCATATCCCTTTTGACCATCAACCCGCACATGCATATGCTTGGCAAGTCATTTAAAGCCTATGCACTGCCGCCCAATGGGGGAGATACCATACGGCTGATTTCCATTCCTCGATGGGATTTTAATTGGCAGTATTTTTATACGTTCGAGAAAATGGTGAAGATTCCGGCGGGTTCCTGGATCATCGCCGAAGGAGTCTACGACAACACTCGTCTCAATCCCAATAATCCTCACGTCCCGCCCCGGGAGGTTCGAGACCAGGAAGGCAGCATGCGATCGACGGATGAAATGTTTCAGTTTATCATTACCTATTTGCCTTATGAGCCGGGGGATGAAGAGATTTCCTTAGAAAAACCTTAACAGAGCGGAAGTCCGACACGGGGGATTCATGCCAAGAAATCTATTATTTTTGGATAAGTTTCGCTTGAGCTCTGATTGAAATTTGGATTAGACGGCGCGGGGTTGAAACCCGAACCTCAACTTCAAAGAAATCTTTCAACGAAAACCTTTCACTTAACCTTTCACGAAATCCTTCAACGAAATTATTATGTCAAAGCGTATTGGAATTTTAGTTGCCTTTTTCCTGGTATGGGGATGGACTTCTGCCTTTGCTCAAGGGCGGGAGAGTTTGGCCTTAGGTAAAACCATACCCCTTGAGAACGAGGTAATGGAATCGGTATTGGGAGAGCCGACCAGCCTTGCGGAGCAGAAAGGGAATCGGGGACTGCTGGTGATTTTCTCTTGCAATACCTGCCCCTACGTGGTGAAGGCTCAGCAGCGGACTCAGTCGCTTGTTGACTACGCTTTAGAGCGGGAAATCGGTGTCATAATCCTGAATTCCAATCATGCGCAAAGGGACGGAGACGACTCCAAAGAGGCGATGCAAGCCTATGCCATTGAAAACGGTTATACGGTGCCTTATGTGATCGATGAGGAATCCAAGCTTGCCGATGCATTTGGGGCAACACGAACTCCCGAGGTGTTCTTGTTTAATGAGCAGGACCTGCTGGTCTACAAGGGAGCCATGGAAGATCAGCCTGCTAACCCGGATGCATCGGAGCAAATCTTTCTTCAGATGGCCATCGATAATATGCTTGCGGAGCGGGTGATCGATCCCGCCCATACGGTTTCGGTAGGTTGTACGATTAAACGTAAGTAGGATTCCACTACAATTAATGGTTATGGGATTAAGAGTCTGCCCCAAGGGCCATTCGTATCATAAGTCTTCCGATTGCCCGACTTGTCCGGTCTGTGAAAAGGAAAGGCCGGCATCGGCCCCTTTCATGGAGGGGTTGTATCGTCCAGCGCGGCGAGCCTTGGAATCAGAAGGGATTCTAAGTTTGGAGGTTTTGGCTACTTATACGGAAGAGGAGATCATGGCGTTGCATGGGATCGGCAAACGCGCGATACCTGTACTGAAAGAGGCTTTGAAGGCGGCCGGGATGCAATTTAGGGGTGCTAAGGGTTCTTAGGGTGGGTGCGGGGGTGTTAGATCGGATGTTTGGATGATGATTGGGTGAATTAAATCGGCGATTTTTTGGAGAGGCATTTTGCGATTTATTTCCAGGGAACTCGCATTCAAGAATAAAGAACACTTTCTTTTTCATTGGCAGGATGATCCCATCCCTATGATTCAAACCGCCACTTCTTCTGCCTCTAGATTTCTTGTCGGGAAGGCGAGCTCACTTTTGCAAGCGTTGCGAATAGCTCATGAAAAATGTAACATTCACGGCGCACCTATTCAAGAGTTGAAATGCCGCATTCTATTCTGGATTAATGTGGTAAATTTATGGTTATGCCGAGTTGGATTTACAAATTCCTAGCTTTCTTCGTGCTTGCTATCGCGGGCTGTGCGTCTGTTTCTCAATTCGACCAGCACGCATATATTCAGGTTACATCCCTGAAGGTTGATGCTTTAAATGTCATGTCACTGGCTAATGATAGCTATACCATGCACGAGGCTGAGGTACACGCGGTGAATATGATGCTTGATAAAGCTTACGAATACGAACGGAACCGACCGAATAATAGTTTAACGCTCGAACTATGGGATAAACTACGCGATACCAGTGGTCATCTGTACGGTGGCTTTGTTAGACGCTGGCGCCGTGAAGGTACACTTCGCCCTGCGTTCGTAAGGGAAAGCAGCAAGCAGGTGGGAGAGGCATTTGATATTATAGCACAGCTGGAAAGCAAAAAGATAAAACCTAAACAAGTACCAAAATAGGCAAGCCATGACAACTGCAATCTTTGAAGAGATTTTTGCAAACCTGAAGGATGGTGTGGCGACCCTGGCAAGAGAAGCCCTTAGTGAATATGCCGATCAAGCAACGGAAGAAGGCCAAAAGGCTTTGGCTGGCATGAAGAGCGACTTGCAGCGGTGGTATGCACAGGTAGCCAACGGCGAGCTCGGGGAAGAAGACTTGGAATACCTTATTTCCGGCAGAATGGAACTTGCAGAAATGAAAGCCTTACTCCAGCTTGGTATAGCTAAAATACAATTGGACAAATTCAAAACTAGATTGACAAATCTTATAGTTAAAACTGTGGGCGATATATTCTATTAACGTAATTCGATAGCAAGCACAGCTATTAGAACCTTGGAGGAGAACTTCGAATCGGCAATGTTCATCTGAGATATTTACATCCAAGCCCTAGGTACTCAAAAGCAAACCTTGGGTCGCGAGTGGCATTTTTTGTACATGTGAAGGGTGAAATGCAGTTTTCTGAGGTCCTGGCTCAAGGTCACGACCTCCACCATCCCTGGGTCCAATGGTGGGATATCCGCCGAAGGTGATTCTAGAGCGTTTTATTTCGCGTTTTATTTCGAGCATCTTGGTGTGACCCCAACTGCTCAATTCACACAGAACAAACGAGATATGAGCCAGCACTCGCGAGGTTTTTGGATGGGAAGTCCGCGCCGACACAAGATGCCTGCATGCTCTACTTTTACCACTTTGCATAATATCTGGTTTCAGGATTTTGTTTTGTACAAAATGATTGTACATTTGTACAGTTGTGCAGGTAGTTGTTTTGCCGTTGCAGCTTTTGAAAATCCATCCTTATGATCCAAACCGCCTCCACCTCTGCTTCAGTTCGAATTCCTTTCCAAGAATTTACGCTCGGGGGATCTGGTGCCGATCTCTTCCCTAAATTTGCACTGGACCGTCCGGTTAGGACTTCCTCATTTCTAATTCGTGAGCGATTCGATTCATGGGGTCTGCGTTTACCAAAAGTAAATGCTCACCCCATGGGGGTTCGGCGGTTTCTTGAAAATCAGACCAGGGTAACCGATCCCTTGTTCCTTTCGGCAGCCATCGACCATAATGCAGAACCTTGCTTCCATTCTTCGGCTAGTGCCTCCTTTTCTGATCCCTATGCACCGCCTTCGCGCGCCTGGATACGCCCCTTCTTAAAAATATGTCTTGAATACGGATATCCGGTTCAGCTTATTACCGGTTACCCAGGGATAAACAAAGACTTGGATCTTTGGGCAGAATTAGGAAGGCAACAACTAGCCCGCGTTTTTTTCTATATCCCTGGGACCCAAGAAGATCAGCGTCGCATTCATGAACCTCAATCAGCGTCTTATGCGTCCCGCTGGCAAGCCCTAGAGATGATGGCGAAATCCGGGATTCCCACGGGTATATATCTCGGCATGGCTGGGGCCCAAGAAGGGAGAGAATTACAGGCCATGCTGGCCATGGCCAAATCCCGAGGGGCTTTTTGGCTAAGGGTTGCTGATCGGGAGATTTCCTGGGCAGATCATCCATGGACATGGAATCAAACCGCTTTTCACCGGCCCAGAGGCCAGCAGATGCGTTTGTTCTAGATCAAGATCCCCCGCCGCCTCTTTTATTGCTGGTTTTCCGGTTTTTCCGGTATGCTTTGTAGGATTGACCTCTCGTTTTTTGGTTGTCCCCATCCTTTTTTGGTTTGGCGGGGGTAGGGGAGGAATCAGGATTTTGGGGCCTGGGAGCTTTGGGAGATGACTTTTCCGTTTTTTCAGGGTGCGCCTGTGGATCTGCCGTCTTTTGAGAGTCCGCAAGGCGTTCGTGAAGGATTCGCATTTCCTCTGGATTTAAATGCCTCCATTTCCCTTCCGGAATGCCTTCGAGCGGGATATGCATGATGCGAATCCTTACCAGTTTTTGAACCCGGTACCCGAGTTGGGCGCACATGCGCCGGATCTGTCGGTTAAGTCCTTGCTTTAAGATAATCCGAAATCGTCTTCGGCCTTCCCTTTTAAGCTGGGCGGGCTGGGTGATCGTATCCAGAATGGGTACTCCTTGGGCCATCTGGCGCAGAAAGCCATCATCGATGGGCTTATCCACATCTACCAGGTATTCTTTCTCATGGCCATTGGTCGCCCGCAATACTTTGTTCACCATGTCCCCGTCATTGGTAAGGAGAATGAGACCCTGAGAATCTTTGTCGAGTCGGCCGATGGGAAAGATTCGCTTGGGGTAACCTATGAATCGAATGATGTTCGTGCGATCCTTGGGATCGGTCGTAGAGGTGACGCCCACGGGTTTGTTAAAGGCGATGTATACCGGAGCCCGGGTTGAAGCTTTCAGGGGTTCTCCGTCGATGGAGACCCGATCGCCAGCCTGTACGCGCATCCCGGGTTGTAAAACTTTTTTCTTATTGACGGAGACCCGGCCTGCCCGAATGTATTCGTCGGCTTCCCGGCGGGAGCAAAATCCCGTTTGGGCGATGTATTTGTTCAGACTTACGGCCAGGCTATCATCCATAGGGTTTCGAGAATTTTTGGGCATAATAGGATTGGAGGGTATCGATGATTGGGGCGGGGGCGATCGCCTGAATGCAGGTGCAGGAGGCTGGCTGGCTTCGACAAGCCTCACAGGCAATGGGTTCCACAAAATACTTCGCACGCGGGCCGATGGGCGCCCAGCGTCCAGGATGCATCGGAGTGATGGGAGGATAGATTCCCAGGGCCTGTTTTCCTAAGGCCGCCGCCAGGTGCAGAGGACCGGTGCTGTTGGCAAGCAGGCCGTCTGCCTCGTAGATGAATCGGATCAGCTGACGTAGATCCATGAGACCGGTGAGATCTTGAATCCGATCGCCATATCGATCCAGGAAGGGTTGGATCAAGGACTTTTCCTTGGCCGTTCCCGTCACCATTATATTGAATCGCTGTGGATCCAACCTTTCGACGAGCTCACCAAAACGGTTTAATGGCCATTCTCGGGCGCTGCCTGCTGATTTGGGGTGTAGAAGTAGATTGTAGCGCTGCGGATCAATTCGGTTCTGAAGATCGGCAGGGAGAGGATCCCCTGGCTGAAGCCCGTAATAGCCGGCGATGGCGTCCAGGGATAGTTCCGTGTCGATACCCAGGGGTGCCAGAAGTTGTAGATTTAGCTGGGCTTCGTGCAGGCTGCTGTTTTTGCGAGAAAGGGAGACCCAGCGATTGCAGGTTAGCCAGTGGTAGAGGCGGCGGGTGGTTCCCACCCGCCAGGGTACACCCATGCGAACGGCATCCCAGGCAATCGACGGGCGTGGCAGCACATGGATGAGGAGATCGGGAGGAACCGGAAGTCGGGACAGGCCATCGGCGTCGATCCAAGCGTCGACATGGCTGCATTGCTCGATCACGGCGCGGGTATATGGTTGCCCGAGAAAGTATACATGGATATGGGGATAGGCCTCTTTGATTCGGCCGGCTAAAGGAAGGGTAAGGACCACATCTCCGATCGAGTCGGGCCGGCTGATGACCAGGCTGCGCACCTGATCCATGGGAATGGGGGAGAAGAAAGGGAGCCTCATTTCCGGGCATTCGATTTTCGGTCAAGACTTCTAAGCTCTCGGATTTTTGCATACTTGGCCAGGGTAGCCATCGCCGAGAAACGGGAAATCAAATATCCATGGTATCCATCTAAGAACCCTGCCCTCAACAGGTAAGTACGAAAGAAGGTCCACTTGGGTGCCAACCATAAGAGCCAAAGAGGGGCCTCCTTGCCCCGATTCATGGCCTCCCGCGCATTGAGGGTTGAAAAATGTTCGATTTGCCGCAGGTGATCGGACAAACGTTTATAGCTGTAATGATGCAGTTTGCCTGCAAGGGTTTGGGTCTTGACCCCAGGATTAGGGGTCCAAGATTCATGAATGTATTGGAGGTTCCATGCCCCTTTGCGACGATCAAAGAGTCGAATCATTGGATCTGGATACCAACCTCCATGATAAATGGGCTTCCCGCAGTAATAGGTAAGCCTTTGGATTACCACGGCTTCTGCTTGGGGGTTTCTCTTAAAATCTAGAATGGCTTGGGCCAGGGTTTCATCGACGACTTCGTCGGCATCGAGGTTTAGCGTCCAGTCATAGAGCGCCTGGGCGGTGGCCCAGGCCTTCTGGTCTCCGTAATTCTGAAATTTTCGCTGCAGTACTTTGGCTCCAAACCGCTGGGCGATGGCCACGGTTTGATCGGTTGAGAAGCTATCAACCACCAGGATTTCATCGGCGAAAGGCTTCACCGACTTCAGGGTGGCTTCCAGCTGGGCCTCCTCATTGAGGGTGATTATGGTAACCGACAGAGATATCATGGTTGGGCTTCGCTATCGCAGGTTGGTTTTAATCGGAGGGCTTGGCTCCCGGACCTTGAGTTAAGGGAGCAAGGCCCGACCGGGCCCGGAAACGGCTTCAAAGTTAATGAAATTCATGGCTTGGTGGGACGAGGTCCCGAAGCGGGCAAGGACGAATCCGCGGTATTCGGCTGGGATGTTTATCTATAGGATTCGACGCACGATTAGGAGAGCATCTGCTGGCGCAGCAGAAACTCCAGCTGTTCATTAGTCGTACCCAGCTTTTTGACCAGGTCCTTTTCTTCTATGCGCTCCAGGTAGGCCTGGTAGGCTTGCTGAATAATTTGGTCAAGTTCTTCTTCTTTCCAGGGTTTGGTCAGGAAGTGATAGACTTTGCCTTTGTTGATCGAGTCCACGACGGCCTGAAGATCCGAATAGGCCGTCAGCAGTATCCGGATGGGATCCGGGTAGACCGTGCGCACCGATTCCAGGAATTCGACGCCGGTCACCCCCGGCATTCGCTGATCGGAGATGATGATATGGATGGGCTGGTCTTCGAGGATTTTCCGCGCATCCTTAGCAGATAATGCGGTATGTACCCGGTACCGAACCCTAAAAGTGGCTTTGAAGGAAACCAGATTGTGTTCCTCATCATCAACGTATAGAATATGGATATCCCTTGTCTCCATGGATGCGTTTCAATGAAAATGGATGGTTCTATTGCAAATCTATTGGTTTTTTCTTATGAAACTTTAATCCTTAGGAAAACTAACAAAAGTTTCCCATATGAGAATATTAGGCGAAACAATTAGTAATTTGCCCGACTAGCTCAAGGGATATGAATTATAATGATGTCAATTCGGATTTGCGCCAAAATCCGGAAGAAATACTCTATAAACCCCGGTTTTTTTCCGCGGCGAACCCCCAGGATCGCCGTGCTATGGAAGATCTCATTCGGGATATGGGACCCGTGTTGCAAATATACGACACGCTGGAGTCTCAGATCCGAGAGTGGGTGAAACAGAACAACCCCCAAAAGAAGAAACTGGAGGAGACCGCCTATAAGGAAGGGGTCAGGGCCTACCTAAAGGGAAGGCCCTGGGAGGAAGTGGGGACCTGGGTCTACTATCCCTGGTCAAGGAAACTCGTGCGGCTGCTGGAGGAAGCGGATTTTGCCTTTGTTCGAACGGCAGCCAATCGCCATAAGATCACCGAAGAAGAGCAGGCTCGGCTAAAGACCAAAAAAATCGGCGTGATCGGGCTCTCGGTCGGTCAGTCGGTGGCAATGGTCCTGGCTCAGGAACGAGGGTTTGGGGAGCTTCGGCTGGCCGATTTCGATGATTTGGAGCTCAACAATATGAACCGCATTCGGTCCAGAGTCTCGGATATCGGACTGCCCAAGGGGGTATGTATTGCACGGGAGATTGCAGAACTCGACCCTTACCTAAAGGTTCGCTTGTTTGATCAGGGGGTTCGGGAGGAGAATATCGAATCGTTCTTTTTAGGCGGGGGAAAACTCGATCTGGTCATCGATGAGTGCGATTCCGTGGATATTAAGATTATGGCCCGAATCTGGGCGAAGCGTTTGTCGGTACCAGTGCTTATGGAAGCCAGCGACCGGGGAACCCTGGATGTGGAACGCTTTGACCTGGACCCCCATAGAGAGATCATGCACGGATGGCTAGCCGGCCTCGATCTCGACCTGGAGTTCCTAAAGACTTTGAAGACGGCAGAAGAAAAGCTGCCTTATATTTTGCCCATTAGCGGCCTGGAAACGCTTTCTCCACGGATGAAGGCTTCTATGTTGGAAATCGAAACCAGCCTGACGACCTGGCCTCAGCTGGCTTCCGCCGTACAGCTCGGAGGGGCATTGACGGCCGATACCTGTCGGCGGATTTTGCTGGATCAGTTCCGGGAATCTGGCCGATACTTTATAGATCTGGAAGCCTTGATCCCCGCCGCCCCCGGGGGGATCGATATTTCGGTATCCGCCCAAACAAAGGACGATCCTTCTTTCGATG
>CAZYEZ010000063.1:0-4397 GCA_964646775.1 uncultured Chitinophagaceae bacterium
CGTTCCGATCGCATCCATACGACGATAGCGTTTGCCGATCGTGTCTTTCTCTTCGTAAAAACAAAGGAACGAGGACCGGCACTGGTCCATGAGTTCTTGGCCTATCTCTGGGAGCCCATCTTTCTTCGTCAAAGGGAAGACGGCCAGCTTGATGGGCGCAATGCGTGGATGAAAGCTTAGGACCACCCGGCTATCCTTGCGTTCGGCCGTCGACAAATCTTCTTCCCGGTAGGCTTCACTGATGACCATGAGTACCGTTCGGTCCAGGCCTACGCTCGTCTCCACCACGTAAGGGAGGTAATGCTGATTGATTTCCGTATCAAAATAGCTTAGCTTTTTGCCCGATAAGTCCTGATGGTTGCGTAGATCGAAGTCGGTACGGCTATGGATTCCTTCTAATTCCTTGTGACCAAATGGGAATTCGTATTCGATATCGCAGGCGGCATCGGCATAGTGTGCCAGTTTAATGTGGTCATGAAATCGAAACCGATCCTTAGGAATACCCAGGTCTAAGTGCCATTGGAGGCGCTGCTCTTTCCAGTATTCATACCATTTCATTTGCTCGCCGGGGCGTACAAAAAACTGCCTTTCCATTTGTTCTAATTCGCGCATCCGAAAGATGAATTGGCGGGCGACAATCTCGTTCCGGAATGCTTTCCCGACCTGAGCGATGCCGAAGGGGATTTTTAGTCGCGACGATTTTTGGACGGCTAGGTAGTTCACGAAAATCCCCTGGGCAGTTTCCGGGCGTAAATAGACCATTTGAGCGTCGGAGGAGAGGCTTCCTATTTCCGTGCCAAACATGAGGTTGAACTGGCGTATGGCTGTCCAGTTACCGGTTCCTGAAACCGGGCAAACGATTCCTTGCTCGGCCATTAACTGGCTTAACCCGTCCCAATCCTCCTTTTCAAGCAAGGATTCCATTTTTTCTAGCAGGACTTTGGCCTGGGGTTCGGCAAGCGTTGCCGCGTGCTGCTCAAACAGATGGTCGACCCGATAGCGTTTTTTGCTGTCTTTATTATCGATCATCGGATCATTGAAATGATCCAAGTGTCCACTGGCTTTCCATACTTGCGGATGCATGAGTATGGCTGCGTCCAGTCCCACAATGCGTTGGGTTCCCCGCGTCATCGCATTCCACCAGAAGTCACGAATGTTCTTTTTCAGTTCTGACCCATAAGGACCATAATCATAGACGGCGCCGAGTCCATCGTAGATATCAGAGGAGGGGAAAATGAATCCGTATTCCTTGCAGTGGGAGATGATATGGGGGAGTTGCTTTTCGCTGTTCATAATAGGGGCAAAAATAGAAAAATCCCCCGCCATTTAGGGCGAGGGAAGAGAATCGTAGGGCGGCGTATCCTCGCCGCCCTTTTTAA
Source organism: uncultured Chitinophagaceae bacterium (assembly GCA_964646775.1). Taxonomy (GTDB): domain Bacteria; phylum Bacteroidota; class Bacteroidia; order Chitinophagales; family Chitinophagaceae; genus CAYPQN01. The sequence goes on from CAZYEZ010000063.1 coordinate 1,380, forward strand.
ACTACTTGTTCATGGTCGCTAGGAACTCTTCGTTGTCCTTGGTCCCTTTCATCTGGCGCAGCAGGAAGTTCATGGCTTCGTCGGTATGCATGTCCGAAATGTGATTGCGGAGCACCCACATTTTGTTCAGTACATCTTTCCCAAGCAACAGGTCGTCTCTGCGGGTTGAGGAAGAAGTAATATCTATGGCCGGGAAGGTACGCTTATTGGCCAGACGGCGATCGAGCTGAAGCTCCATATTTCCGGTTCCCTTAAACTCTTCGAAGATGACTTCGTCCATTTTGGATCCAGTGTCAATGAGGGCAGTCGCAAGAATCGTTAGGGATCCGCCGTTTTCAATTTTCCGGGCCGCGCCAAAAAACTGTTTGGGTTTTTGCATGGCATTGGCCTCCACCCCCCCTGATAAAACCTTACCCGAAGCGGGCGCCACCGTATTGTGGGCGCGGGCCAATCGGGTGATGGAGTCTAGAAGAATGACGACGTCATGGCCGACTTCCACCAGGCGTTTGGCTTTTTGGAGTGCGATAGACGATACCTTAACGTGCTTGTCAGCGGGTTCGTCAAAGGTAGAAGCAATGACTTCAGCCCGCACGCTGCGCTGCATATCTGTGACTTCTTCAGGCCTTTCATCGACCAGAACGATCATCAAGTATACTTCCGGGTGGTTGGCCGCAATGGCATTGGCGACTTCTTTGAGGAGCATCGTTTTTCCCGTTTTTGGTTGGGCAACGATCAGCCCTCTCTGTCCTTTTCCGATGGGTGTGAAAAGATCAATGATTCGGGTGCTTGGATTATTGGTTTTCCCTGTAAGATTGAGTTTCTCGTAAGGGAAAAGCGGCGTCAGATAGTCAAAGGGCACGCGATCCCGAATCTCATCGGGCAAACGTCCATTGATCGTATCAACTTTTAATAGCGCAAAATATTTTTCTCCTTCTTTAGGGGGGCGTACCGTGCCTTTTACCGTATCCCCGGTCTTAAGTCCGAATAATTTAATTTGGGAAGGAGATACATAGACGTCATCGGGGGAGCTCAGGTAGTGGTAATCGCTACTTCTTAAAAATCCGTAGCCATCGGGCATCATTTCCAAGACCCCTTCACTGCGAATGGTCCCGTCAAAATCAAGGTTAACGGCTGAAGCAGATTCTTTTTTCCCCTGGGGTTTATGGGCGGCTGCCTCCCTGGCCGGGGATCTTTCCGTTTCTGCGGCCGCGGGGCGGGCATCTCCAGATCTCCGATCTCCTGCGTCCTGGGGCTGGTCTTTTTCCTTTTTTGCCGCATCTTCTGCCGAGCTGGCTTTTTCTGATTCCGAAGCATCGGCCGAGGCTTGAACCCGGGTCGCCCGGGAAGCCGATTTTTGGGGCGGGGCCCCTGAGTCAGACTTCGTCCCTTCTTCCTCTGCTATGGGTTCGCTTTTTTTCTCTGTTTCCCTTGGCTTGCGGGTGCGGCGGCGAGGTTCTCCTGGGGTACGATCGCTGGTTCCGGAATTTTTCTCCCCATCCGATGAACGGCTTTCTGCCACGGGATCGGAGGTTTTTGACTTTTCTTCGCCTTTTTCGGATGAGTCCGCGCTTGCTGTTTCCTCTTTTTTGCCGGTACTTTCTGGACTCAGCTTGGCAGAGGGGTCGGTGCGCTTCTCCTCTTTCCTTTCTGTTTTATCTGTTCTTTCTGTTTTTTCTGTTTTTTCTTTCCCTTCTTTCGTGGAGGCATCGGGGGAAGAGGGTGCCTCTTTTAGACTTTCGGAGGAAGGATCAGAGGGGGTATGGGCAGCGGCTTCGATCTTGGCTGCCAGATCCGCCTGATCTGCCTTGTCTGTCTTATCTGTCTTGTCTCGTCTAGCGGTCCTTTCTGCGCTATCGGTCGCTTTGACCGCCCTCGTCTTTCTGGGTTTGCGCTTTTTTGTCTCCGTTTCCTGGGGTTGTGCCGGGTCGCTCCCGGTTAGGGCTTGTTGATCCAATATCTTGTAAATGAGGGTTTGTTTATCCATGTTGCGCAGACGAGGAATATTCATCTTCTCCGCAATGTCGATGAGCTCGGGAACGAGCATTTCGTTCAATTTAACTATGTCGTATGGCATGCAAATCTTTTTCTTAAAAAAAGAAAGGTTGATTCAAAAAACAGTAATCCTAATGTTGGTGTTTTTTTAAAATCCGAATCCAAATGGAGGTGGAAAATATCAGACTGCTGAATGAAAGGAAGGAAGCCAGAAGCAGTTTCCTTGCGCAAGATTACAAATATTTTGGAAATAAACCTAAAAAATTATTCCAAAGCCTGCGAAACCCCTGGTATACGCGGGGCATAAAGCTTACCAATGCCTAAAGGCGGATAGGTTTTAGCGCGCTGCCTTCTCATGGATGTCCTTTAGATAGGCTTTTGCTAGGCGCTTCAATGTAGCATCCATGGATTGGTAATGGAAGTCTGGAAAGAATTTCAGGAATTTTGAGTTGTCGTAATACACTTTCCTTTGGGCCATGGTCGCGGTCTCTCGACTTAAGCTGGTATGTTTTGCCCCCAGGCGACGCTTGAGGGCGTTCCAGCGCCAGACCAGGGCGCTGCCCAAGGCGCCTGCTTTCCATCGGGGAGGGCGGCGACCCATGTATTGGGCTAGCGATTGAAAGATGTATCGAAACGCATAATTACCTTCCGAGAGGATAAAACGCTCGGCGTTTACGGGGCTGTTCATCGCTAGGATGGCCGCCTCCACGACGTCTTCCACGTCGACCCATCCGGTAACGCCATCTGTATAGAAAGGAAACTCCTCATAGACGAGTTTGACCAGGCGGCAAGAACCCTGCTCCCAGTCTCCTTCACCCAAAATGGTGGCGGGGTTAAGGATGACGGCCTTTAATCCTTCCGCGATCCCTCTCCAAACCTCCATTTCAGCCAGATGTTTGGTTTTTCCGTAAAAACTATAATGACCTGACTCCTCCCAGGCTACGGTTTCATTCACGCCTTGCTCTCCCGCCCCTTTTCGACCGAGGGCAGAAAGCCAAAGGATGCGATCTCTTTATATCCAACCAC
>CAZYEZ010000063.1:4407-10900 GCA_964646775.1 uncultured Chitinophagaceae bacterium
GGCAGAAACCGATCCGAGGAAAACCAGCTTGTCGATCTCGCGCTCAATGCATTCATTGATCAGGTTTTCCGTGGCCAGGACGTTTCCATCTAGAAGTCTTTTCCTATCCTGGGGATGAAAGGATACGGTGCCGGCAAGATGGTAGACCTGTTTTATGCCTTCCAACATGTCCTCCACGGCAAGCAGATCCAGAAGGTCTCCTTGCACCCATTCGAAGTCAGGACCCGCCGGAAGGGAGGCCGGAGGAGGCGTCCGAAAATAAAGAGCCCGAACACTAGATCCTTGCGCACGGAGTCTTCGGCAAAGATGTTGACCGACGAAGCCCGTGGCACCGGTGACCAAAATCATGGAATGGATTGAAACTGTTGAAGAAACCGCAGATCATTCTGGGAGTAAAGCCTAAGGTCATGGATCTGAAATCGAATCTGGGTCATTCGCTCCACGCCCATGCCAAAGGCATAACCGGTATATTTTTCAGGGTCGATCCCAAAGTTGGCAAGCATGCTGGGATGAACCATGCCGCAGCCAAGGATTTCCACCCAGCCCGTATGTTTGCATAACGCGCATCCGGAACCTTTGCAGATGGTGCACGATATGTCCATTTCCGCGCTGGGCTCGGTGAAGGGGAAGTAGGAGGGGCGGAAACGGATTTGAACGCCTTCGCCAAACATGGATCGGGCAAATAAATAGAGAACCTGTTTTAAATCGGCAAAGGATACGTTTTCATCGACATATAAGCCTTCAATCTGGTGAAAGAAGCAATGGGCTCTTGCCGATATGTTTTCATTGCGATAGACGCGACCCGGGCATATAATCCGTAAGGGGAGTTCGCCTTTTTCCAGACTCCGGGCCTGTACGGAAGAAGTATGGGTACGAAGAACCCAATCCGGATTCCGGGAAAGATAGAAGGTATCCTGCATGTCTCGTGCAGGGTGATCGGCCGGCATATTCAAGGAACTGAAATTGTGCCAATCGTCTTCGATCTCTGGGCCTTCGGCCACCTCAAAACCCCAGCGTTGAAACAGACGGACGATTTCTCTTTCCATGGTGGACAGAGGGTGCCGGGATCCCTGTGCCAGCGGCAATCCCGGCATGCTGAGATCTAAATCGTCTTTTTGTTGATTTTTTGGGGTTGCAAGTCCCTGAAATGATGCATACCGCTGCTCTGCGGCTTTTTTAAAGGCATTGAGTTTTTGACCGGCGGCTTTTTTTTCTTCCGCGGGCACCGATTTCATCAGAGCAAATACTTCCTTGACAATCCCTTTTGTTCCCAGATACCGTATCCGGAATGCCTCCAGCTCTTCAGCACTCTGGGGCACAAACTGATCGATGTATGCCTGGTGCTCGCTAATGATTTCCTCTAAACTAGCCATGGGGCAAATATAGGGGATCGTAGGCGTTTGCCCTCTATATATAAGTCTGGTTTTTCTTGGTGCCGAACCAAAAAGGCGGGGCTTCGCCTGCGCCGTGTCCCCCTAAAATTCGGTAACTTACAAGTTCTAAGCCATATGCATATGAAGCGGGAAATAAAAACGCTGGTGGTCATCGGCGCCGGAGTCATGGGGACCAGACTGGCAGGGCTCTTCGCCCATTTGGGCATCCAGGTGTATCTTTTAGATCGAAAAACCGAGGCGGAGGAGGGCGAAGAGAAGCAAGGATCGGCAAATCAGATCGCAGAGCATGCCTGGAAGCAGGCTTTGGCCGCCCGACCTTCGATGCTTTACCTTCCCGAAGACGCGCATCGGGTGCATATCGGCAATCTAGTCGATGACCTGGAAGTCCTGAGTCAGGCAGACTGGATCATAGAGGCGGTCAGCGAAAGAGAAGACATAAAAAAACAGGTCCTAGATCTGGTAGAAGCACATCGAAGCCCCCAGGCGCTGGTAACGAGCAACACCTCCGGCTTATCCATTCATTCGATGGCAGAAGGGCGATCCGCCTCTTTTCGCCGCCATTTTGCCGGAATGCATTTTTTTAACCCCCCTCGATACCTTAAGCTGGTAGAGCTGATTGCTGGAGCCGACACCGAGGAAGATGTCATGGCGTTTTTGGCGGACTTTTCCTTCCGGTTTTTGGGGAAGACTCCGATTCGATGCCGGGACACGCCTGCATTCATCGCCAACAGGGTGGGAGTTTTCGGATTTCTTGAAGCTTTCCGCGGCATGAAAACGCATCAATTATCCATCGAGGATGTCGATTTCCTCACGGGACCTTTGGTAGGCCGGCCTAAGTCTGCCAGTTTTAGAACCGCCGATATGGTCGGGCTGGATACCTTAGATCTGGTTAGCCGCAATCTGCGGCAGTCTTTGCCTAAAGAAGCAGAAAAAGGATACTTTGACCTGCCCGAATTTGTGGAGGCCATGGTGAGGAACCGGTGGTGGGGCCAGAAAACGGGACAAGGGTTTTATAAAAAACAGGAAAAAGAAGGCGGTTCGGAGATTTGGAGTTTACGCTGGGAGACCATGGATTATGGCCCGCTAAGAAAGCCAGATTTTCCTGAGGTGCGGGAGTTGAGAAAGGAGAACTTGCCCCAACGCCTGAAAAGCCTCTATGAAGCAGAGGGGAAAGCGGGGGCTTTCTGGCGATCCTATATTCAGTCGCTGCTATCCTATGTTTCTTGGTTGGTTCCGTCGGTAAGTGATTATCCTCATCTCATCGATCAGGCCCTCCGCCATGGATTTGGTTGGGAGATGGGGCCTTTTGAGATCTGGGACGCCATCGGCGTGGAGCCTCTGGTTTTAGCCATGAAAAAGGAAGGCAAGGATCCCGCCCCTTGGGTGGAAGAGATGATCGCAGGAGGCGGCGCATCCATTTACCAGATCCTGGATAAGGGCATGGGCAGCTATAGCCCGAAAAGCAAAGAGGTTGAGCCCATGGAAGAGCCGCAGGGATGGCGGGATCTGGATCGAAGGAAGGATCAGATTATATGGCAGTCCTCGGCGGCCCGGCTTTATGACTTGGGGGAAGATATATGGTTGCTGCGTTGGGATTCGAAGATGAATGCGATTGGCGCCGAGGCCATTTCAGCCATTCACCAGGCCATCGATCGGGCAGAATCCAAGGGCTGCGGACTGATCTTAGCAAATGGGGGACCAAACTTCAGTGCCGGGGCCGATTTGGGGCTGCTGTTTATGCTGGCCGTAGACCAGGAATTTGACGAGCTGGATCTTGCGGTCCGCCAGTTTCAGCAAACAAGCCTACGGCTTCGCTACAGCAGCGTTCCCGTGGTTGTCGCGCCCCATGGGCTTTGCCTGGGCGGAGGCCTGGAGTTTTGCCTCCATGCCGATCAGGTGGTGGCCGCCGCCGAAACCTATATGGGGCTTGTAGAACTGGGGGTGGGTTTGATCCCGGCAGGAGGGGGAACCAAAGAAATGGCCCTTCGGGCTTCGGAGCGCAGGATTGAAGGCGATCTGGAGATCAACGATTTGGTACGCTATTTTCGTCGAATCGGGATGGCCGAAGTGTCGGGATCCGCCCCGGAGGCGCTCAAATGGGGCTATCTGCGTCCGGGAAGGGATCAGGTAGTCATGCATGAAGATCGGCGGATTTCGCTGGCCAAGTGGTATATTCGCGCGGCCAGGGATGCGGGATATCGGCCCCAACCTAGGGCGGATCGGATTCGGGTGCAAGGAAGGGGAGCCCTCGGGGGGATGATTTCTGGGCTGCATGGAATGCGCCGGGCCCGTCGGATCAGTGAATACGATCAGCATTTGGCACAAAAGCTTGCCTGGGTAATTTGCGGGGGGGATTTATCATCTCCGCAATGGGTGAGCGAATCTTATCTTTTAGATTTGGAGCGCGAGGCGTTCTTGAGCTTATGTGGGGAGCGCAAGACCCTGCAGAGGCTGGAATCAATGATTAAAACAGGAAAACCTTTACGAAATTAGACGCCATGAAGAGAAGGTGGTTTTGGCTGGGTTTGGTGGGGCTAATCGGGCTTTTGATGGATTTCGGCATAGGGATGGCTCAGCCCCCTTCGAAGGATGCGGAGGGGAAAGAAAGCCATGCCGGCCGATTTTATAAGGAAGCTTATGAACGGCAACCCAATAATCGGGAAAACTATGCCATCTACCTGGAGTATCTCCTCCAAAAGGAAGAATGGAAAGAGGCCCAGAATCTGGTAGAATCACAGCGGCGCATATGGCCGCATAATCCGGTTCTGCTTATAGACTTGGGGCATATATCTCTATTAAGAGGCCGAGAGAAACAGGCGGAGACCTACTTTGAGCAAGCCCTGGCTGCCCTGAATGGGGACGACCTTCTTACCCAGCAAATGGCTCAGGCTTTTGGCAAAATGGGCAGAGTTGATGATCAACTCAAGGTTTATGAAAGAGCGCAGGACATCCTTAAAAATCCTTACCTCTATAGCGGTCCCCTTGCTCGACTCTATGCGGCGACCGGACAAATGGACAAGGCCATTGATGCGCTTTTGCATACGGGCTTGGGGCGACAGGGCGGACTGGAAGATATACAGTCGGCCCTCCTGGCTTTTATTGGTGAAGACAGGCAGAAATTGCAAGCCTCGCAAAGAGCCATCGTGCGCAAGATCAACGAACAGCCGGACAATCCATATCTATCCGAGTTGCTCACCTGGATCTATACGCGCAAAGGAGACTGGGAGGGCGCTCTGATTCAGGTAGAGGCTCTCGATGCGCGCTTGCAATCCAAAGGCAGGAGGCTGATGGGCTTTGCCCAGCTGGCGCGAAAAGAGGGGGCTTTGGAGATCGCTCAGAAAGCTTATGAAAGGGTGATGGAATCAGACCCTCAGGGGCCCCTGGCATCCCAGGCCCAAGCGGAAATCCTGGGGTTAAGGTTTGACCAGATTAAGCGGCAAGTGGAGCGCGATTCGGCGGAGATTGCCGCCCTATCGAAAGACTATGCGGCCTTTTTGGAAACTTGGCCTCAGTACTTCGGTCGGGAGATTATTGCCGAATATGCGGAACTGGAAGCCCTTTACGCCCGGAATTTGCCCCGAGCGATTGGCATATTGGAGCAGGTCCTTTCCGGTTCTGGACTGCCGCGATCACTGATCGGTCCACTCAAGTTGCGCCTCGGGGATTATTATGTGATGGATCGTCGGGTTTGGGATGCATCGCTGACCTATAGTCAGGTAGACAAGGCTTTCCGGGAAGACTTAATCGGAGAAGAGGCGCGATTCCGCAATGCCCGACTGGCTTATTTCAGGGGGGATTTTGGCTGGGCGGAAGGCCAGCTCACCGTATTAAAGGGATCGACTTCCGAGTTGATCGCTAACGACGCGATGGCCCTTTCTATTCTGATCATGGAAAACCAGACGCCGGACAGCAATCTCCACCCCTTACTTCGATTTGCAGAGGCAGATCTGCTGCTTTTTCAACTCAAGTGGGAAGAAGCAGAGCACCTTCTAGATTCATTGATTGCCGCCTATCCCGAACACCCCCTTCAGGATGATTTATTATGGAAGAAAGCGGAGGTTTCGATGCAACAGAAAAAACGGGATCTTGCCTACGGCTACCTCGAAGAGATCGTAGCAAAGCATGGTCAGGATGTGCTGGGCGATGATGCTTTGTTTCGTATGGCAGAAATCCAGGACCGCGAATACAAAAACCAAGAGAAAGCGCGGGAGCTATACCAGCAGCTTATCGTCCAATATCCCGGTAGCCTCCATGTGCAGCAGGCCCGGATTCGGTTGGAAGAATTGGGTCAGATTCCGGCACTTTGATCCGCTTCGCAAACCCAATCCAGGGAGACCTGGGCATAGGCTGTTTCTCCGGGAAACGGCGGATGGAGTTTTCGGAGCCGTACCTGGATTCTGCGGGCCTCAGGGAATCGGGATTGAATGGCCTGCGCCAGGGCTTGAACATAGGTTTCAAGGAGTTCCCCCGGCTGGCGCATCACTTGATCTGCCAGTCGATGGAGTTCTACATAATCGAAGAAGGGCAGGGTCCCCGGAAAGGGGACCCTGGTATCTACGTCTATATCCAGCTCGAAGCGATTGGGGCTATGCTTTTCTTCGGGGAAGAGCCCGATCGGTGCCTCCCATTTCATGCCGTGAAGCGAAATACATACGGTCGCCGAGTTGTTTTTCAATTCCAATGATTACGGTTTGTATTTAAATCGAACATCCATCGCATAGGGATCTGCCAATACTTCGTACCGCTTGTTGTTGATGGGCTTCATGGTAAGCATATCATAGACCTGATAATAGCCATTGGTCCCCGAACAGGCGCTGGTATGGTGAGGGGGAGGGCCATCATTGGAAACATTTCGGCTTGCAAAATAAAGGGTATTGGCATAATCGTTCACGACCAGCCCATGGACGTTGGAGAACTTGCCCTTAATCACTTCGCCGTCTACTTCGTTCGTCAAGTAATTAATGCGGTATACCGATCCTCGATAATTGATATTACCCGCGGGCGGAACCACAAAATCTGCTTCGCAACTTACATAGATATACGGATACCTCAGGGATAAAGACATCTCCTTGGGTGTAGTTCCTACGGGAATGGCTTTG
>CAZYEZ010000063.1:10910-12495 GCA_964646775.1 uncultured Chitinophagaceae bacterium
CGGTCAATGACCCGAATCTCGTGACTATACTCGCAGATCAAATAAAACCGACTGTAATCAGGCATCATTTGCAGCTCATGGGGATTACGGCTAGAGGTAATGCTCGGAGGGTTATCATCGATGGAAATCTGCTCTTTGTAGAACCCGCTCTTATCAAATACGTAGATGAAGTTCCCATACTGCCCGGTGGCATAAAAGGTGTCGAATCCGGGGTTGGCGCCGACCCCGTGCGGGCTGATATACCCTTCATAAATTTGTTTTATCGTCATGGTTTCCAGGTCAATGCGAATGGCGCTTCCCGGATTTGACATGTTGGTCAGAATCATCTCCTTGTCGTCGGGAGAGATATTAAAGGTATTATACGAGCCTCCTGGCGGCAGCAGCACTTCGCCGTCCACCTCGTCGGTGGTGGCATTAATGCGCTGAATCGCCTGCCCATTGGTGAAACTTACATAAGCATACTTTCCCCGGTTGTCAAACTTGATGGTATGGGCAGACTCAATGTTGTTGGATATGCCCACGGGAATATACTTCATGACGGAATGGGTTTCGGCATCGATGACGCCTATGATATCACAACCCTGCATCGTCAAATAGATTTTCTGGCGGGTTTCAGGATTTTCGGAATAGGGCAGGTTCCCATACTTATCCGGGGCGCCCTGGGCAATCCAATCTTTGATAATATTATATTCTTCAACGCTGAGTGGCGGCGCATCCTTGGGCATCCTAGGCTCCATGGTAATACCGAGGCTGCTGTCCGGGTTAATAAAATACAGCAATGGGCTGTACTCGGTACTGAAGGGAATTACCGTCGATCCATTTGCACCGCCATTGAACAAGTGCTCCCAATCGTCCAAACGAAGTCCCGCAGCGGCGGTATGGCTGGCTTCATTATGACAGCCCGCCGTGGCGCACTTGGTAATCATGATTTTGGCGACTTCTGGCGGAAAGTTTCCGTCCACGGCTTTTCTGGGCTCGGGGGGATCATGTTTGCAGCCGTACCAGAACATAGCAACAAGTAGGAGCGCTGGGAAAGAAACTTTCCCAAAAGAAAATATGGATTTCATGTTGAAAAGAATCTAAACCAATTAAAGTTACTCAATTTATATGGTTAGGTCAAGAAACGGTTATATTTGACTGTTTTTTGCCTAATCCGCAGCCAGTAAACAGGCCTATTCATTGGTTTGACCCTCGCTCATATTCATCATAGTGTCATTTGGGCCTTTGCCAGATCGGGGCTTGTGCGAACCGGGCTGGTTCTCAGCTTGCTTTGGGGCTTACCTGCCGGAGCCCAGCCTCCGCTGCGAACCGGAGGCTCCGAGACCGTGCGCATCGGGGAAATTGAGTTTGAAGGCAATCGGCTAACCCGGCGACAGGTCATGATTCGGGAAATGAGTATTGACCAGGGTAGTCGGATTCCTCGGGACTCCCTGGAGTCCGTCCTGGAAACCAATCGGCTTCGTCTCATGAACATGGCCCTGTTTACGGACGTGACCCTTGTTCGGAACTGGGTTCAGGCAGATTCCATGGATTTGCTGGTGGTGGTCAAGGAGCAGTGGTACATCATCACTGAGCTTTCATTCAA
>CAZYEZ010000064.1:0-12253 GCA_964646775.1 uncultured Chitinophagaceae bacterium
TTCTCACCAAATCCGGATGTTCGGCAATGGCCTCGGACATCGAACAGAAAATAATTCCTTTCTCTGCCAGTTGCTTCTTAAAAGTGGTGGCGATCGAAACACTATCGATCACCGCATCGACTGCCACTCCGGTCAGTCGCTTCTGCTCCTCCAAGGAAATACCCAGCTTGTCGAAAGTCCGCTTGAGTTCGGGATCAATATCATCCAAGCTGTCAAGCTTTGGCATCTGCTTCGGTGCCGAATAATATATGATATCCTGAAAGTTCACCGGCTTGAATTCCACGTTGGCCCATTCAGGCACTTCCATATCCAGCCATCTGCGATAGGCTTTCAGCCGCCACTCCAGCATCCATGCGGGTTCATTCTTTTTTGCGGAGATAAAGCGGATGATATCTTCGCTTAGACCTTTAGGCGCTTCCTCGGCCTCAAAGTTGGAAACAAATCCATACTTGTATTCTCCTTGGACCGCTTGCTCAATTTCCGTTAATTTTTCATCCATCATAAAGCCGTAAAAATCATTTTCCTGTTGAACCACAAAGGTAGTTCATTATCTATACAAAAAAGTACAAATGGCGTCAAAAAATTCCAAAATTCGATATCCTGGTTTCCAATTTGGCAAAAACCGGCAAGAAATGGAAGGGGTTCCAGGCGGCGTTCCCAAGCCGGCATTCAACGGCTAAAGAGAGGAAAAGGCTAAAAAATTGCAGTTTCGAGGAATAATGAATTATCTTCGCCAAAATTTTTGCATAGATGAACGTCCATGAATATCAAGCCAAAGAACTGTTAAAGAAGTATAACGTCCCCACCCAGGAAGGCCTGGCGGTGAGCGATGTATCGGCCGCCGTAGACGCTTACCGAAAGATCGCCGAGGAGACCCAATCGAAATTCGTCGTGGTGAAAGCTCAGATCCATGCCGGGGGCAGAGGGAAAGGGACCATGAAAGAAGTTCCTACGCAACATGGGGTTCAGGTCGTAAAAAGCGAGCAGGAGATGGAAGAGGTGGCCCGCAATATTCTGGGCAACACGTTGGTAACCCTGCAAACCGGCCCTGCGGGCAAACAGGTGAACAAAATCCTCATTGCCCAAGATATGTATTACGACGGTCCCAGCGATCGAAAAGAGTTTTATTTATCGATTTTGCTGGATCGCGCACGCAAACAAAATGTGATCATGTACTCCACCGAAGGAGGCATGGACATTGAGGAAGTTGCCCATAGCACCCCCGATAAAATATTTAAGGAATGGGTACACCCATCACTTCCATTGCAGCCCTTCCAGGCCAGGAAGATCGCCTTTAATCTCGGACTGTCTGGAGCGGCATTTAAGAACATGGTACAGTTCGTAACCCGGCTCTATAACGCCTACGTCGAACTCGACTGTGCCATGCTGGAAATCAACCCCTTGTTCAAATCCGCCGATGACCGGATTATCGCCGTTGACTGCAAAATGAGCCTAGACGAGAACGCCCTGATGCGCCATCCGGATCTGGCCGCCCTGCGCGACACTTCCGAAGAAGATCCCACGGAGGTAGAGGCGGGAGAGTACAACCTAAACTATGTAAAACTGGACGGAAACGTCGGTTGCATGGTGAACGGAGCGGGGTTGGCGATGGCGACCATGGATATGATCAAGCTTGCCGGCGGAGAACCTGCGAACTTTTTGGATGTAGGAGGAACGGCAAATGCCGAAACCGTAGAGGCCGGATTCAGAATCATCCTCAAAGACCCCCAGGTGAAAGCCATCCTCATCAATATTTTTGGTGGAATCGTTCGCTGTGATCGTGTGGCAGCAGGAGTTATTGAAGCCTATAACAAACTCGAAGGGATTCAGATTCCTATTATTGTCCGCCTCCAAGGCACCAATGCCGAACAAGCCAAGGAACTCATTGAGAACTCTGGACTTCAGGTTCAATCGGCCATTCTGCTCAGTGAAGCCGCCGAACTGGTACAGCAGGCGGTCGCCAACTAAGGCAAGGTTTATAGCATTTTATTTTACCCGGGCCCATGAGCCCGGGTATTTTTATGCTTTTTATCCATGGGGCATTGATCCTAGGTCCCCGGCGCGGACGGCTGAAGGAATGGTTTTCGTATCTCTTTTCATGAACAAAGTGAAACCAAACGAAAACAAAGGTGGAAGGGAAAATGGAAAGCCCAAGGATCATGAACGACCGGCCAAGGCAAAAACCATCCAAATATTCCAGGGAAATCCCCGAGGAATTCATTACATTTAACAAAGGACGGATTGGACCAGGTCCGCCGTCTTAAGATTAGGATCCGCGGCAAGGGGCCTTCCCTTTCGCTGGACGCATGTTAGCCTTTATTCATCTAAAACAATATATAGACATGGCAAAAACAAAATCCAACAAGAAAAACCTGATCGGCTTAAGCTCTTCAAACTCCAAGGAACTGGCAGAGGCTTTAAATATGCTCTTGGCCAACTACCAGGTATTCTACATCAACGCGCGCAGTTTTCACTGGAATATTAAGGGAGACAAATTCTTTGAACTTCATGCCAAGTTTGAGGAACTCTATAATGATGCCCTCGTGAAAATTGACGAGATCGCGGAACGAATCCTCACCTTGGGTTTCACGCCTTTCCACACTTTTACCGACTTTCTCGCTCATGCGTCGATCAAGGAAGCACCGGGACTGTCAGATGGCGAAGAAACCGTAACAAAGGTCCTGGAAGGCCTACAGGAATTACTCAATACAGAAAGACCGATTTTAAAACTCGCCGAGGAAAGCGACGACGAAGGAACCCACTCTCAAATCAGCGACTACATTCGAGAGCAAGAGAAACTTGTATGGATGTACGGGGCTTATTTGAGCGCCTAATCGAGGCCATTCCTTAACGGCTAAAAGCGAAAGCTAAAACAAGCCAGGCTTTAGGCAGGACGGGCGACGAGCTCAGGGGTTTTATCACCCCAAGGAAGACCGGATGAATCCTTGCTTCCAGCTTTGTTGTCCGTTCCTCTTTTTACCCTTTAAGAGAGCTGGGGAGATTCAGGAATAAACCGAAAGACACAGGCCACTCCCCTCTCGAAAAATACCAAAACAGCTGTGAGCCGCACACAGGTTAACCGTGAAGGCCCAGCGCCCAGCCAAACGAACTGCTTTCAAAAACCGGGATTCTAAGCGGCTTCTGGATGCTAGAGACCTCAGCAAGGCCGGCCCCCGGCAGAAATACATAAACCAAGAAACTGGAAACTAGAAACTAGAAACTAGAAAGACGACCCCTAGTCGCTTAAGCGACTAGGACTTGGACTTCCTATAGTTTTCCAAAACAAGATCCAAGTGTTGAACAAACTTCTCGACATTGGGATCATAGCCATAACCCTTATCCACCAGTGGGTTCCCATCCTCATCGACAAAGTAATAGAAGGGTTGAGAGTTGGAATGGAAAAGCGTCGCCTGCAAATCTTCATTGCGATCCCCCACCGTCTTGATCTGAGTTCGGAGCACCTCCGAATAGTATTGCTCGTCCTCGGGGAGCGCACGTTTATCATAATCACAATAAAGTGATGCGACGATAAAGTCTTCCTTTAAGCGCCGGGACACTTCGGGTTTACTCCAGACCTGGCTTTCCATTTTACGGCAATTCACGCAATTGATCCCGGTAAAGTCCAGCATAACAGGCTTACCAATGATCTTAGCTGCAGCCAGTGCCTCCTCATATTCAAAATAGGTAACCAACCCCATGTTGCGAACTACCGGTGGCTCATAAATGCGCATCTCTTCGACGTACTTAACGGGCTGCGGGCCTTGGCTGCTGTGCGGTGCAGATGGGCCGGTTGATGCTTGCGCGCCAATTACAAAATCCTGAGTGCCCATGGGCGGCACAAACTGGCTCATTCCGTTTAGCGGCGCACCCCACATTCCGGGCAGCAGGTAAAGGGCGAAACTAAAACTCGTGATTGCCAAACCAAGTTTGAACAGGGATACATATTCCTGACCATAGATATTTTTGGGAGGCGCATCGTCATGAGAAAGCTTGAGCTTCCCTAATAGGTACAAGCCAAGCATCACGGCCAGCACAATCCAAATCGCGATAAAGACCTCTCTATCTAGCAGTCGCCAACCCCGAGCCAGATCGGCATTGGAAAGGAACTTGAGGGCCAGCATCAACTCCAGGAATCCTAAAACTACCTTCACTTGGTTAAGCCATCCTCCCGAAGAAGCCATCTTATTTAGGAGTCCGGGGAAGACCGCAAAAACGGCAAAAGGCAAAGCTAGGCCCACCGAAAATCCAAACATCCCCAGCATCGGACCGGCCACCCCGCCTTTTCCGGCAAGGACCAGCAAGGGCCCGACAATCGGGCCGGTGCAAGAAAAAGAAACGATGACCAAGGTAAGGGCCATGAAGAAAATTCCCCCCAAACTTCCCAGTCCTGCTTTGGAATCCGTGGTACTGGTCCAAGAGCTGGGGAGGGTAATTTCAAAGGCACCTAAAAAGGATATCCCGAAAATGGCGAAAATGGCAAAGAAGACGAGGTTGGCGATCCAGTTCGTCGACAAGTTATTCAGGGCATTGCCTCCAAAGATCAAAGAGATAAGCATCCCTAAAAGCGTAAAGATGATAATGATGGATAGGGAATACCAAATGGCATTCCGTATTCCTTCACTCCTTGTTCGACTTTTCTTAGTAAAAAAGCTAACCGTAATGGGGATCATCGAGTAGACGCAAGGCGTCAACACCGCGGCAATCCCTCCACCAAGGGACATTAAAAAAAGCCAAATCAATGACTTCTTTTCCTCATCCCCCGCTTCATTTTCCTGCTCGTCCACGGCTGCTCCAGCAAGGACAGTGGATCCCTCAAGGGTATCTGAAACGGATGTATTGCCTCCCCCCATGAGTCCAGATCCTTCCGGGCCTTGCGAATCCGATCCCGTCCCCTGGCCCGTCGCATCCTCGCTCCCTGGTGGGGATTGTTCTTCGGAAGCTTGAGAGCCACCGTCTCCAATCCGCAGGGTAAACGACTTGGTTTTCGGAGGAAGGCAACCCACATCATTACATACCATATAGGTATAAGTTCCCTTAAGGGCTCCCGGCGCCCGAATTCGGGCGGGCTGGTAGTACACGGCTTCCTTATAATAAAATACGGTTCCGATGTCTTCAATATGCTCGCTGATTTTCTTTCCTCGTTCTCCCAAGGGGCCCGTGGCCTCATAAATGGGATTCGGCTCGATCTCAAAGCTGGGAGGTAGAAAAGCCCCGTCCCCGCCGGGCTCTAAAGCATAGATATGATAGTCTTCGTTGACTTTTACCTGAAACTGGATCTCATACTCCTCTCCTTGGATATGTTTGGCTTCAAAATTCCAAACCGTCGGGTCTTCAATCATCTGTGCATACAAGGGCGAAGCCGCACAGACATAAAGGATTAAGAATAAGATCGATCGAAATAAATTCACTTCCGTTTTTTTTGAATCGGGGATAACAAATAAACTGTTTTCCTTTGAAATCACCGATAGCTTTAAGGAAACTTTAATCTGCTATCCGATGGGTCCCCTGCCGATGTCTATAGATTTGAAAGAAACGCTTTCAGTATTCTTAGGCCATCCTGATTCCCGAGTTCGGCACTGCTTGCCCTTTCGGGGTGGGGCATCATGCCAAAAACGTTTCGGCTTGCATTGGTAATGCCGGCAATATGTCGGGCCGAACCATTCGGATTGTAGGCCGGGTCCAACTCCCCTTCCGGACCACAGTAGCGGAACCAAATCCGATCCTGTGCTTCCAGCTGATCCAGGGTTGCTTCATCCGCGTAGTATCGGCCTTCCCCATGCGCGATGGGAATCTTAAGCACTTCATCTTTCGAGGGGTGGCCGCTCAAGGGGTTCTGCGCACCCGAGCGAACATAAACATTGCGGCAAATAAACTGCTGATTCTCATTGCGAAGCAAGGCCCCCGGGAGCAGTCCAGACTCACAAAGAATCTGAAATCCATTACAAACCCCAAGAACTTTCCCTCCCGATTGGGCGAACTGGATCACCTGATTCATCATGGGACTGAATCTTGCGAGCGCGCCCGAACGCAAATAATCCCCGTAGGAAAATCCCCCGGGCAAGACCAAGCAGTCCTCCTTGGTAAAGGCGGACAAGTCCTCGTCTTTATGCCAGAGCAGGACGGTTTCCTGATTCAAGTCTTCGGTCAGGGAGTGATACATATCCCGATCACAGTTAGAACCAGGAAATACAACTAAACCAAACTTCATATTCTTTGAAGATTCAATGGATGGATAAGGGTTTATGAATTGTACCAGATGAACTGGGCCAAACCCATAAACAAGATCAAAAAATAGATCACAAAATTACGAAACCCTTTCCGTATTTCGGCATGAAACAAATGAAGAGAAACCATGCTAAGGGGTGCGGCCATAAGGATGGCGGTCGAGGGGTTCTGAAAAGGATCCAGGTACACCACCAAGCCCGTCATCGGAATATGGAGCAGCAGCACCACCCAAGTCCTCGTGGTAAACACATTGGATCGAGGCATAAACTTATGGGCCATATACAAGCTGGCTAATACAAGGAGAGCGGTCATGACCAATAAATAGATTTCGTAAGCCCCCATAGAAATCTCCAACCCGGGCGACTTCGCATGAAACCATTGCGCCCATAGATCTCCCCGGTTAAAAAGAAAGCTAAGCCCCGCTAGAAAATAAAAGGGGGTAATAAACCCAATCAAGGCAACCAGCCATTCCCGGATCTGAAATCGGCGCCATTGCATAAGTCCCATAACCAGCCCCAAAAGGAATAGGATGGCGGGAAAATGTAAAAGTCCCGCCAATCCCAGCGCGAAACCCGAATAAAAAAGATCAGATCGAGGGCGCATGCTCTGGTAAAGGGAAAGCAAGGCATCGAGGCCAAACAGAAAGACGGAAGCCAGGACCACCGGCATGCCCCATTGACTCAGGGCCGGGTGCAGAGAAGTCCAAAGGAGATAGAGAAATGCAGGCAAGTAGCCCGCCTGAGGAAAAAGTTGATGCCTTCGAACCATTCTTGCCAAATGCAATGATTGGGAGAAAATCAACACCAAAGCGAGCAGCGCATAAAGAAAGGCCTCCTCTCCCAGGATCCGATGCAAAACATGCTGAAGGGCGGCAAACAAAAACGGGTAAGACCCGGGCTCAGGGATCTGGGGATGGACTAGGCTTCCGGCCTTGGCAATAAAACTAAAGATCAATAAAAACAGGACCGCATAGGGGTTCTGGCTCCGTAATAACTGAATGGGATTCATGAGGGACTAAAAGGTAAGTTTGGCAAAGCAAATCTTTCGACGAATCAGGCAGGGTACCATCACTTCCCGAGCAGATATCTGCTCACCTTGGCGAGGAATCCAATCCGGTGCATTGCGCGCGGCTTCCCCCAGTATTTGCGTCTGAACTTCGCCACTCCCATCGACGCTTGCCAGCCGAACCCTTGAGCGCGACCCCATAAAATCATTAAACATAAATCCGATGGCGCCCCCGGTATTGACCATCAAAAACGAAGAGAAAAGGCCGCCATCCTCCTGCGTAAACTGATCCTTTCGAACAAATTGGTACCAGTCGAGTTGGCCGGACCCATCGTAGGAGGCCACGAGTATATCCCCATAGCGATATTCTCGCACGGAGCTGGACATGGATGGATAGTACCAGGAATAATATCCAAAACCAGAACTATAACCATGTCGAGTGGTAATATAATAGTCTTCGGCGATCAGCACAAAGCCGCCGTCATTTTTCACGACCAGATCCCGAACTTGGAACTGATTGAGTGCCTTACGGCTTCTATGGTCTCCTGTAGCCAGACGCAGCGATCCATCAAAAGGAACAAAACGGAGCGGCGCTGCGGCCATTCCCGTTCCTCTTTTTTCAACCACCGTCGACATCACCCCTTCCAGATTTCCATTCTTGCGCGCCGCATAGAACCCACCCACCCATATCCGATCCTGAATGTTATCCATTTTCATATAAGTGCCCGCAGCCAGGTTTTCTTCTAGGGGGATGGGTATCAGTGCTTCTTCGGTTAGGCGCTGCGCCCCGGTGGCGGCCGCTGCGCGCTCTACCTCCATGAGCCAAAGCTGGTCTGCAAATCCGGCATTCCCAATGTTCGTGTAAACGGGCAAGTAAAAGGCCCCGCGATTGCTAACCATGCCCCCACCGATCTGGATTTCTCTTCCAGCTTCTGGCCAAATGCGCACCTGCCTTTGGGCCGGTTGATCATCCCAGCTAACCCAGTGGAGATTGATTCGAAAATCCTGTCCCTGTTCCAGGTGGTAAACCACGAGGTGCTCATGATTTTCTGAAATAGCGGTGTAAAAGGTCTCCCGCCTTCCGTCCGCGGTGGCCAAGCGTTGAGGCCGACCTTGCATGCGCCCCGACGGATCGAGCCGGGCGGCATAAGCCACCTGTTGTCGCCCCTCTGAAAGCTGGTATAGGACCATAATTTGCTGATCCTTGATGTAGAACCGGATCCGCGATACCCTACCGGATATAAAGTCTAGCAGCACCGTGGCCTGCTTTTCCATTTGCGCGTCAAAGAGGTCCAAAAAATGACCTTCGGCAGACCCCCTGTAAGCATAATACTGGTCCATGATCCGGCCGACTACGGCGTAGTCCGCCGTCCGAAAATCGAAAGCCTCGGCTTCTGAATAGTGAACCGTTTGTGCCTTTAGACCCCATGGTGCACTTATAACAAGGCATGCCGTCCAAAAGATCCCGAGAAAAATTCCGCGAAAAACCATAGTCAAAGTTAAGCCCCACCCCTTCAAAACCCAAGGCCTGATCCTCAAGCAAAGCATCCGGGAGCAGGCGATGATCCGAACAGCGAAAAGGCCTCCGCCTCGTTCATCGGCTCCGAACGGCGCAGGTGCCCCCGGATAGTCGGTAGCGATTCCGCGCGATGCGCCGGTAGATTGCATCTCTCCAGGCCCGGGGAATCAGCCTTAGTATCCAAGCTAAAACCATCCAGCGGCCTCCCAAGAACAGGAGGGCGCGCCGAATGGCTTCCGATTCCATGAATATCCGATTGCCTGCCACCCAGAGCGCAGAATCTCCTAGAGGCTGTGTGGCACCAGCCTGGACTTGGGCTTCCAAAAAAGTTCGAACCCCAGGGGTAGATAAGGGCAAGAAATGAATCCGGCCTCGGCGATCCCAGCGCTTCAGGCGGATCACCCAGCTTTCACAGAATCCACAGTCCCCATCAAAAAGCAGCGCTGGCTGTTCGAAAGGTAGACGAGAGGCAGCCATTACTGATTGCGCACGGCCGCAACGATCGAATCTGCCTTGGCCTTCACTTCAATAGCCATCCGGCGATCCAAATCATTCATGGCCTCTTGCTGTAAAGATTCCATCTGGGCGCCTACCAATGAATCTACCCGAGCGTTCATTTCGTTTTCTGTCATTCCCCCGGAGTTATTGTTGCAGGAGACAAAAATCAAGGCCCCCGCAGCCAGGCTCATTAAAGCTTGCAATTTCATAATGTCAGTTTTTATGGATCAAATTTAAGTCAAATATACCTCAATCGAAGATTATCCACTACCAAAATCGGGCCGATAAGGTGGCGGCTGCGCGGCGCAACCTGGCCAAGATCGAAGGGGAGTCAGTCTAAGGTGCTGAAGATCAGAAAAGTGAATCGATGCGGAGGGCGCATCATTTATTTATGCCTGGCCATCCTGGAGCTATATCCCCTCCACGATTAGGAAAAAAATCAGAACTTTATACCATGTGCAAGGGATTTCTATCCATCCTCGGATTTATCCTACTCAGCCTTTTCGTCTCCCCTGCCGGAATGGCACAGCCGGGTACCCACGACACCCTGCTTATGGGCGGCGTGGTGGTCGGCGCCGATACCTTTCCCATGACTTGGCTTCCCGACCATTTTGTCATTGACAAACTACCCCGTAAATACCGTCGGGCGCAACGCAGATATGACCGACTTCGGCATAATGTGTATAAGACCTATCCCTATGCCGTGATTGCAGCAGAAATACTCAAGGACGTCGATGAGCATTTGCTCCTTTATTCCGAAGATGACAAAGCCCGAAAAGTATACCTGCGCAACCTAGAATCGCAATTAAAATCGGAGTTTAAAGGAGAGCTGGAAAATCTTACCATCAGTCAGGGGCAGGTCCTGGTGAAACTCATTAACCGCCAGACGGGGAAGCCCTGTTTTCATATTATCAAAGAACTGAAAGGAGGATTTTCAGCCGTCATCTGGCAGTCCCTAGCCCTGCTTTTCCAAAACAACCTAAAACGAGAATATGACCCATGGGGCCAGGACGAAGACATTGAAAAGATCGTCCTGGAAATTGAATCCAACGCAAGCTATGGGTTTCAGCGAAAGCCCCCTGAGCCACGGCGATAAACCAAAGATCTTCCCCTCTGCGGATCCCCGATCCATCTAAACAGCTCAAATCCAGGCAAAGGGTCGCTGATTGTTTAATTATCTTTGCGCCATGGAAGGCAATTTTGACATCTTGGCCATGGCGGCCCATCCCGATGACATCGAACTGGGAGCGGCCGGAACCTTGGTTAAACACCTGCGCAAGGGGCAATCGGTGGCGATCGTCGACTTGACTCGCGGGGAACTGGGGACCCGGGGAACTCCGGAGTTAAGATCGATAGAAGCGGAAAATGCCGCGCGAGTCATGGGTGTTCAACATAGAGAAAACGCGGGCCTCCCCGATGGATTCTTTGAAAATCGCGAGGAAAGCCTGCGCATTCTCATCCGCTTTATCCGTCGTTTCAGGCCCCGGATTGTAATTGCCAATGCCTTAGAAGATCGCCACCCCGATCATGGCAGAGGGGGGCGTCTGATCGCCGACTCCTGTTTCCTAGCGGGGCTGGCTAAAATAGAGACCCAGGATTTAGGCAAAAATCAGCTTGCCTGGCGCCCCAAGAGGGTATTTCATATGATTCAGGACCGTTTTCTTGAACCGGATTTTATTGTAGATATTTCCGATACCTTCGAATCCAAAATGGAGGCCATTGCCCAGTTCAAGTCCCAGTTTCACGACCCCGACTCTAGCGAACCTCAAACTTATATATCCTCCGAAAAATTCATGGCCTTTATCCAGCATCGGGCCGCAGATTTGGGAAAGCGGATCGGAAAAAAATACGGGGAGGGTTTCCTTTGCGAAAACACCCCTGCCATTGCCGATTTGGATCAGCTCCTCTATCCGGAATTCCCTTGAATCTAAATAATGGAAATGGATCGTCAAAGGTCGGTGGAAGTCCTTGGCAGCAGGATTTTTTTTCTAGAACGTTTTTTATCTGCTGATTATTCGCTACCTTTGCCCTCCTAAAAAGAAAAACTATGGCACGTGTTTGTCAGGTCACCGGAAAAAAGCCTGTAACGGGACATAAAGTATCTTTCTCTAACAAGAAAGCAAAACGTCGTTTCCTCCCGAATCTTCAAAAGAAGCGGTTCTATCTGGTAGAAGAAGATCGTTGGATTACCTTGAAGTTGACGACCGACGCCTTACGGACGATCAATAAGAACGGCTTATACGAGACCGTAAAGACCTTAAGGGCCAAAGGAGTAAAATTATAAGTTTCATCCAATCATAAACGGATTCAACCATGTCTAAGAAAGGGAATCGCGTACAGGTCATCCTCGAATGCACCGAGCATAAACACAGCGGAAAGCCGGGTACCAGTCGCTATATAACAACCAAGAACAAAAAGAACACCCCGGAGCGTATTGAACTCAAGAAGTTCAATCCCATCCTCAATAAGGTGACGCTTCATAAGGAAATAAAATAACACATAAAATTCATTCCTCATGGCAAAAGCAGCTAAAACCGCGATTAAAAAGGACCCCAAGCAGTCCGCGGACTCCAAGAATTTTACCAAAGTAGTTAAAGCCGTGCGCAACCAGAAAACGGGCGCCTATGCCTTTAAAGAAGCCATGGTCCATAAAGACATGGTCAAGGATTTCATTGACGCGAAATAACGCAGTCCGGATATCAAGCTACCAACGAGGTATAAAGAATTACAAATTACCTTTTTCGGATCCTCTTAGTTCAGAAGGCATCGCTTCGGCGATGCCTTTCTATTTGGTGCGCCCGGCATGGGTCATTACTATAGGGTGAAAGTCCCGAACACAGTTGGCAGTAGGAAGTGTTCGCTTAAGGCAAGGGTGTCCATCGCGAGGTGGAATCTGAAGGAAGCCGGCGGCAAAGTCCTGACCTGACGGACAGAAACTGCATACAAGGCCAATCGAAATGGATAAGGTTCCCCAACAAACTGAAGTCCCATACGGTCCGGTTTTCG
>CAZYEZ010000065.1:0-12174 GCA_964646775.1 uncultured Chitinophagaceae bacterium
CAAGGGTTTGCCCATTTCCCGGGTGGCCATGGCTGCCAGCTCATCTTTTTCCATTTCCAGCAGATCCGCAATGCGATAAAGGAGCGCGGATCTTTTCGGGAGGTCGGTCCGCCTCCATTCTTGGAAACATGTTTTGGCGCGAACCAGCGCCGCTTCGATTTCATGGGGACTCGAGGGCTGGAATTCTGCCCACTTTATCCCGGTATCTGGATTTAGGGAAACAAGCATAACAGTGGATTTTGGATGAAGGTCGAAAATCTCCCGACGAACCCTTAAAAGGTTTCTTACTTTTGTGCCAGTCCAAACGGTGGGGACACCGTACAAAATTAACAGAAAAAGCAACGAGAATACCCATGAAAAACCCTGCACCAATTAAATTTGGAACGGATGGATGGCGTGCGATCATCGCCGATGAATATACGGTTGACAACCTGGCCCGAGTCGCTTTCGCCCTGGCAAAGTGGCTGAAACCCCGAGCTGAGAAGCCCCGGGTAGTCCTGGGTCACGACTGTCGGTTTGGAGGTGAAATGTTTTCGGCCGTCGTCGCCAAAGTCTTGTGTGATCAAGGGGTGCGGGTGCTTTTAGCCCGGGGTTTTGTCTCTACGCCCATGGTTTCATTAGGGGTGGTTCGACATGGGGCCGATCAGGGTGTGGTTATCACGGCTTCTCATAATCCCCCTTCCTATAACGGTTTTAAATTAAAGGGATCTCATGGTGGCCCATCCTCTCCGGCCCATATAGCAGAAGTGGAGGCACTCATTCCTTCCGAGGCCACGGTTCCTTCTTTGCCCCTCTCGCATTGGGAGGAGCAGGGTTTGCTGGCGTATGTCGATCTGGAAACGGAATACCTAGAATATTTGGCGGAGCACTTCGACCTCGATGCGCTTCGCTCCTCTCCTTATAAACTCGCCTATGACGCGATGTTTGGAGCGGGACAAAGGGTGATGAAGCGCCTGTTTCCTGAAGCGGTTTTCCTTCATGCGGAGGATAATCCCGGGTTTCAAGGACAGGCGCCGGAACCCTTGGAGAAAAACCTTCGATTGCTGGGGGAAACCGTAGCTCAGAATGCAGAGATTGGATTGGGATTGGCGACGGACGGAGATGCGGACCGCATTGGCCTATTTGACGAGAAGGGACGATTTGTCGATGCCCATCACATTATTCTTCTGCTTACCCATTACTTGCACAAATACAAAAATAAGGATGGAAAAGTCGCGGTTGCCTTTTCCACCACGGATCGCGTTCGAAAAATGGCCGAGGCTTACGGGCTGCCTTTTGAACAGACCCCGATCGGCTTCAAATACATCAGCGAGATTATGGTCAAAGAGGATGTTCTGGTAGGGGGCGAAGAGAGTGGTGGAATCGCCGTAAAAGGGCATATACCGGAGAGAGACGGAATCTATGATGGACTGCTGATATACTCCTTTATGCAGGAGACGGGAAAAACGCTTTCCGAGCTTTGCGAGGAGGTGTATGGGGTTGTGGGCCGTTTTGTGTTTCAAAGAGACGACCTGAGTATAGATAACAAGCTTAAAGAAGAAATCATGGCCCGGGCCCAGGCCAAAGCATACGATCGCTTTGGCAATTATGGCTTTGAACGCACCGAGCATTTAGATGGGGTCAAATATCTTTTGGAGAATGGGGGATGGGTGCTTTTGAGGGCATCAGGAACCGAACCCCTTTTGAGGATCTATGCCGAGGGTCAAAGTGAAGAAGAGACCGCCGATATCTTGCGTTCGGTGAAAAAGACGATTCTTCCCGGCTAAACAGGATTGAAAATCCAAGATGGGGATTTCCTTTTTTCGGGGCAGAAAGTCCGGGGGAATCTGCCTGTGTATTGGGTTTTTTCTTAGTTTTGCAGCATTTCATTTCTCTATGTTTCTCTATGGCAACGACATCTTCTGCAGAACAGAAAGCCTGGCTTTATCTAGCTGATGGCACTTTATATGAAGGCATTTCCTGCGGCGCCAAGGGGACGACGGGCGGCGAGATCTGTTTTAATACGGGAATGACCGGATATCAGGAAGTATTTTCGGATCCTTCCTATACGGGGCAAATTCTTATCATGAACGCCCCTTATGTGGGAAACTATGGAGTAAAAGCCTCCGAAGTCGAAAGCGATTCTGCGAAAATACGTGGGTTGGTTTGCAAAAACTTTTCATCCCGCTATTCGAGAATGACGGCGGAAGGAAGCTTGGATGCCTACCTCGATGCGCATGGAATTGTGGGGATTTCTGATCTCGATACCCGGGCCCTGGTTCGGCACATCCGCAGTAAAGGGGCCATGAATGCCATTATTTCCACCGAGTTTTCTACGCCGCAGGCCTTGAAAGCCGCCGTGGAAAAGCTCCCGCCCATGGGTGGACTGGAGTTGAGCTCCCAGATTTCAACCCCCGAAGCCTATGATTTCGGGGATCCAGCTTCCCAATGGCGCATCGCCGTCCTCGATTTTGGGGTCAAACGAAACATATTGCAATGTCTGGCCGACCGGGGCGCCTATATGAAAGTGTACCCAGCCCGAAGCTCCTGGGAGGATATCCAGTCTTTTGATCCTCACGGCGTATTCTTTTCCAATGGCCCGGGAGACCCGGCCTCCATGGATTATGCGACGCGGATCATGCAGGAGGTTCTAGAGGCGAAGCTGCCCATGTTTGGAATCTGCCTGGGTCACCAGCTCCTTGCCAGATCTCTAGGGATCGCAACCTTTAAAATGCATCACGGCCATCGTGGGCTGAATCACCCGGTGAAGAATTTAAGCTCCGGACGCTCTGAAATGACGACTCAAAACCATGGGTTTGGCATCGACAGGCAGCAGGCAGAGCAGCACCCCGAGGTGGAGATTACCCACCTAAACTTAAATGATGGATCGGTGGAAGGAATCCGGCTTAGGAATCAACCTGCTTTTTCTGTTCAGTACCATCCTGAAAGCACGCCGGGGCCTCACGATGCGCTCTATCTTTTTGACGCCTTCATGGATTTGATTGCTCAGGCGCATAAATCAGCGCTGGCCTAAGCGCTGAAAAAAAGGTAGATATTTCCGCTGAAAAGGAGGGTGCTTTCCCGTTTTTAAGTCTGTATATTGTGAAAAAATACTAAACCAGGACAGTTTGCCATGGTCAAAGAGAAAATATTAGTTATCGGCGCCGGGGGTCAAATCGGCGTTGAACTCTGTGCAGCTTTAAGGAGTGTTTATGGAGAAGATGCGGTAATCGCCACTGATATTCGACCCGCCCATCCGCTTTTGGAAGGCAGGGGACCTTATCAGAGCTTGGACGCCTTAGATGCCGGGGCCGTGCTGGGATTGATCCGCAAGGAGTCGGTCACCCAGGTGTATTTACTCGCCGCCATGTTGTCGGCCACTGGAGAAAAGGATCCACAGCGAGCATGGAAAGTGAATATGGATTCGCTGATCCAGATTTTGGATATCGGGGTCCAGGAAAAACTTCATAAAATATACTGGCCCAGTTCGATCGCCGTTTTTGGGAGGTCCACGCCGAAAGACCAGACTCCCCAGCAAACCGTGGTAGAACCGCAGACGGTATATGGGATTAGCAAATATGCGGGTGAGCTTTGGTGTCAGTATTATTTTCAACGATGGGGGCTGGATGTTCGGAGCCTGCGGTATCCGGGATTGATATCCTGGAAATCTGCTCCCGGAGGGGGGACCACGGATTATGCCGTCGAAATATTTGACGCCGCGCTAGAGCATGGGAGATATGAATGCTTCCTTTCCGATCAAGCGCGCCTTCCCATGATGTATATGGAAGATGCCATTCGTGGGACCATGGAATTTATGGAAGCTCCGGCAGCCAAGCTTCAGACCCGCATGGCCTATAATTTTTCAGCCCTGAGTTTCACCCCCGCGGAGCTGGCAGATTCCATAAGAAAGGAAATCCCGGATTTTGAAATAACCTATAAGCCCGACTTCCGGGATCAGATCGCTGCCGGCTGGCCCTCCAGCATCGACGATAGCCTGGCAAGGCAAGATTGGGGGTGGCAGCATCGCTATGATCTGGACGCCATGAGCCGGGATATGTTGAAACATAAGGCCGTGCGACAGGATTAGCTTTTTATGCTTTAACTTAAGGTCATGAGCCCGAAACCCAAAGGAGCAAAGACCCATCCTGCGGCATCCCCGGACCTCCTACCTTTGTTTCAGCAGTACTTGAGTCTGGAACGAGGATATGCAGACCATACCATCGAAGCTTACCTCTATGATCTGCGGAGCCTGATTCAGTTCTTGGAATCCCAGGAGGGCTTGATGAGGGACGGCGGAAAGCTCGACTGGACCCTGGTGACCAAAGCCCATATCCGCCGATTCATGCAATTTGTGGCAGGATTAGAACTTGCGGTGAACACCCAGGCTAGAATGCTTTCTGGAATCAAGGCCTTTTTTCGATTTCTGGTTCTGGAAGCTCGGATTCAGCAAGATCCCTGCGCCGCCCTGGAGGCGCCTAAGATCCCTCGTAATCTGCCGGAGGTTTTAAGTTTAGCCGAGATCGAGTCTTTGATCTCGGCCATCGACCTGAGCCGCCCGGAAGGCATTCGCAACCGTGCGATGGTGGAGGTGCTTTACAGCGCGGGGCTTCGGGTCAGCGAGTTGATCGAGCTGCGTCTCTCGCAGCTGTATTTAGATCTTGGCTACCTGAGGGTTCGGGGTAAAGGAGACCGGGAGCGATTGGTCCCCATCGGCTCGATGGCCACCCATACCCTAGAGACTTATCTTAAAGATCGTCGGCCTTTCGGGAAGATTCAGGCAGGGGCCGAAGATTATGTGTTTTTGAATCGCCGAGGAAAACCTTTGTCGCGGGTCATGGTTTTTTTGATCGTTCGAGATTTGGCTCAGAGCCTGGGATTGAAAAAGAAGGTCTATCCGCATATTTTCAGGCATTCTTTTGCCACCCATCTGGTAGAATCCGGAGCCGATTTAAGGGCCGTGCAGCAGATGCTGGGTCACCAAAGCATTACCACCACAGAGATCTATACCCACCTGGATCGTGATTATCTGCGAGCCACCCTAGAGCGTTTTCATCCGCGGTTTAAATCGGAGGAGGCGAAAGGGGCGGATTCTGAGGGCGCGTCCACCTGAGCTTAGGCTCCGCCGCTAGGGAACCGGGTTCGCCTTATGCTAATCGCCATCCTTGGCCTTATCTAAGGTAAATCCAATGGAAGTTCCTATGCCCAGGCGGCTGCGAACCGTGAGGGTATGACCATGTGCTTCGATAATATGTTTGACGATCGCCAACCCTAGACCCGTACCTCCCACTTGGCGATTTCTGCTTCGATCGGCCCGATAGAACCGTTCGAAGATTCGACCGATATGTTCTTCAGCAATGCCCGGACCCGTATCGGAGACCTCCGTGTAGATATGATTTCCGTCAATGGCATAGGCGCCCACGGTAACCGTGCCTCCCCGATGATTATATTTGATGGCGTTTTCTATGAGGTTCACCAATACCTGACGCAGTTTAGATGGATCGGCATGGACCGATAGCGCCATCTCGGTTCCTTTTTTCAATCGAAGGGTAATATGCTGGTTTTCGGCCATTAGGGAGAGCTCATCAAAAACATCTTCGACCAGCGCTCTTAGAACGAAGTTCTTCTTTTCTAAGGGTATGGATCCCGATTCTAACTGAGAGATTTCGTCGATGTCGTCCACCAGCTGCGCCAGGCGGTCAATGCCGCGAGCGGTGTTTTTCAGAAATCGGTCTCTGACTTCGACATCATCGAGGGCTCCGCCAATCAATGTGTCGACATAGCCCTGGATGGTGAATATAGGCGTTCGCAGTTCGTGGGCCAGATTGGAAAGAAACTCTTTTCTGAATTTCTCATTGGCTTTGAGCAGTTCGATTTCTCGGTGATACTGTTCGGCCCATTTTTTCACGTCCTTCTCTACGTCCTCTATGTTCTTGGGCGGGAGAATATGATTATGGAAATAGGCTTCTTTTTTGGAGGCCTTGGTCGTATAAATGAATTTATAGATCAACTTAATCTTCCGGAACACGAATCGCTGCACCGAATAGAGATAAAGTTGATAGCTCAGCAAGAAGGTAAGGCTAAATACAAGAAGATGATGATACCATTGCAGACCAAAAAGCAGACTGAGCCCAAGATTCATGGTGGCGATGATCGTGGCGTTGATCAAACTAAAATGCCGGGGGCTGAGGTTTTTAGGGTCCAGCATAATGGGAGGAATGCATTAGATTTCGAATTTGTAGCCCACTCCTTTGATGGTACGGATCAGATCGGCACCGAGCTTTTGCCGAATCTTTCGGATATGGACATCTATGGTTCGGTCTCCTACAATGACTTCGGTTCCCCAGACCTGCTGTAGGATCTCTTGGCGAAGAAACACCCGACCCGGTTTAGAAGCCAGCAGGGCCAAGAGTTCGAATTCTTTTTTTGCCAGGACGACTTCTTCGCCCCTGAATAGGACTTGATAGCGGGATTTATTGATTTCTAGATCCAGGAATCGATAGACCTGCTCTTTCTCCCGGCGAAGCTGAGACTTCCTCAGGGCGGTTTGGATCCGCGTTACCAGCAGGTCAGGCTTAATGGGTTTGGTCAGGTAATCATCGGCGCCACGCAACAGTCCGTCGATTTCAGCTTTTTCATCGGAGAGCGCCGTAAGAAAGATCACCAGGGTGTCTTCCAGCTCTGGAATCTCCTTGATTTCCTTAAGGGTCTGATGCCCATCTTTGACGGGCATCATGACATCCAGTAAAATCAGGTCAGGAAGGAAGCGCCGGGCCTTTTGAATGGCCTCCAAGCCATGGCGTGCCGTCTGGATTTCATATCCTTTTTTGTCGAGGTTGTAGCTGATGAAATCTAGGATATCGGGCTCATCATCAACGATTAAAATTTTTGCACCTGAAAGTTCTGTCTTATCCATTCCATATTTGGTTTAGCGCAGCTCTACCTGACCGGAACCTACTTCATGTCCATTATGGAATATTTCAATGAAGTAGTTCCCCCGCTGATAGTCGCTGTCCTGATTCCAATCCACCACGACATCCTTGATGGCTTCACCGCGTCGGAGTTGAATCTGCTTTGCTAGCGTATAGTTTAAAGGGGTGCCGTCTGCGGTGGATGTAACGCCCGATCCATAAGCTGCATTACTAAGGACGTTACCCTCTGGGCCCGTAATCCGGAAGAAGATCTCCTTGAGCCCGTCTTCTGCAATGCGGTTTTCGTCGATGTCAAAGGAAATGCGCAAGACGTCCACCCGTCTTGCTTTCTCTGTCTCTTTAAGTTTTTTTCCGCCTCGGCGAACTTCCAGGGGCACCATGCGGATATTGGAGACACGAATCAGGCTGGCCAGCCTCACTTTCTGCGCCAGGGCAATATTCTGGGTAACCGTAGAGTCTCGCTCTCTTAACAGGACTTCATTGGTACCGGCCAAGTCGAGGTTCTCTCTTTCCAGCAGCGCAATCTGCTCCTCATAATCCCTTACGGTTGTATTGAGAATGGCGATCAGATCCCGGGCTTTCTCCAGGTTGGCCGCGGTTGCATTCTTATCTCTTACGATCTCTTCAATCTGACGGCGCAGGGCCGCGATCTCGCTGTTGCGGTGATGGATGGCTGAATCCAGCTCAGAATTTTGAGTTACCAGCTCATCGAGACGGACCAGGGCAGCCTGGTATTCGCCCTCTACGGCCTGTCTCGCCGAATCCGAGGCGACAAATTGTTGCTCCATTTGTTTCTTTTCCCGCGAAAGTTCGCCGCGGTTAACAAACAGATAGATATTGAGGCCCAATAGCACAAGGATGGTCCCCACGAATAACCAGGTGTTGTTCCGGTTTCGTCGCGGTGATGGGGTGTTGTTCTCTTCTGGGATGGGGTGCAATTCCTGGCTCATCTTCATTAGGTTTTCAATGGATGAAAATCCGTGGAGGTCTATTTTCCAGGTCCAAGAATACGAAGCTTGGACCCTGATCTATTTTTTAAGTAAGCCTCCCTCCACGAAAGCAATTTTATGGCCAAATTAGGAGAATTTGGGGAACCCGCCTTGTAATTTAACGTAAAAATCATTTTGGATTCATATGCTTCCCTGATGCTTAGGCATTTGCGGCGCTTTGGATTGCCTTGCCGAATGGATTGGGGGAATCCAGCTTTGACCTTAACTTCGCTTCCGGGAATCCATGCCTATGCACGACCGGTTTATTAAGTTTATGGCCCAGCTTCAACAGGGCGCTTATCATCCCGTATACCTGATCGAAGGGGAGGAGAATTATTATCTGGACCAGGTCTACGATTATTTTGAGCATCATATCCTGGAACCTGGACAACAAGACTTTAACCTCCATCGATTGGAGGGCAAGGAGGTCTCGTTGCCTGATCTCTTGGCTCTTGCTAGCCGATACCCGGTATTTGCAGATCGGCAGGTCATTATCATTCGGGAAGCCTCTCAGATGAGTGCATTCAAAGATCTTTCCGTTTATTTGGATCGTCCCAATGAATCCACCATACTGGCCCTTTTCAACCGTCAGAAAAAGGCGGATGGTAAGACCAAATTCGTCAAGGCGATCAAGGGGATGGGGGGGTATTTGCCTTGTGACAAATTGCGGATCGAGCAGGTTCCGGCTTGGATTCAACAATATGGCAAAAGCACCCAGATCCAGATTGGAGAGAAGGAGGCCCAGATTCTAACGAGTTTTTTAGGAGACGACCTCTGTAGAATTGTTGGAGAAATCGAAAAACTTCGGCTGAATCTCAAAGATAAAACGTCGATCGATGCCCACGATATCCAACAGTATATCGGCGTGAGCCGGGATTTTAATGCTTTTGAGTTCCCCGAAGCCTATCTGCTCCAGCAAAAGGATCGGTACTATCGGATGCTGGCTTATTTTATGGCCAATCCCAAGAGCGCCCCTTTTCCCCTGTTAATCGGTAGCTTTTACTCCTTGCTCAGCCGGGTGTATCTGGTGGGGTTTGCCCAAGGAAACAGCGACCGGGAAAAGGCCAACTCAGTGGGAATCTCAAGCTATCAGTGGCCCATGCTTCAGTCCATCCATCGGAACTGGACGCACCGAAGAATTGAGGAACTATTGCTCATCCTCTCTGATTACAGTGCCATGGCCGTGGGCATCGGGGCGCAGATGGCCGACAAAGACCTGCTTGCCGAATGGGTGGGACGCATGGATCGGGTTTAAGCGGCGCCCAGTTGGGATAGCCGAGCTCGAATGCGTTTTTCGTCCTCTTTTAGTTGCGCTTTGAGGGCTTCGATGCCTGAAAACTTCTTTTCATCTCGAATCCGGGACAGGAAGGACAGTTCAACTTCCAGATCATAGATTGAACCGGAGAAATCCAGCAGATGGGCTTCAAGGATCAGCGCCCCCTGTTCATAAAAGCTGGGTCTATAGCCCAGATTAATCATGGCGGGAAACCAGGAGTCCCCATCTAGAAGGCGGACTTGGCCTGCATAGACACCGACGGGTGGGAGCAACTGCTGGAGATCGTCGAGGGCCAGATTTGCCGTCGGATATCCCAAGGTCCGTCCCTTCTGCGCTCCCCGTACGACCCGACCCCAGACCGAATAGGGTCGATCAAGCATTTCTGAGGCGGATTCCAGTTCTCCGGCCTCAATGGCTCGACGAATCTGGGTCGAGGAAATCGCGGCCTCATGAATGAGTTCCGCGGATATCTCCCGGACTTCATAACCATAATCGGTAGATAGGCGGCGCAGCAAGTGGATGTCGCCGGTACGATCATGGCCGAATCGGTGGTCATAGCCTATGATGATGAGTCGGGGATGAAAATTCGGGACCAGGAATTCATCGATGTATGCATGGGCGGAGCAACAGGAGAACGCTTCGGTAAAGGGTGCGATCACGATGTAATCGATCCCCAGCTTTTGCAAAAGATATTTTTTCTGCCTCGGCGGGGTGAGAAGCGATAGGGGACGATCGGGAAACAGCACTTTTCGGGGGTGGGGTTCAAAACTGATCAGAACGCTGTGCCCGCCGAGCTGGATGGCAGACTGGCGGACCTGGGCCAAAATTTTCTGGTGCCCGCGGTGCAGTCCGTCGAAGCTACCCATGGTTACCACCGGATCTTTTAAGGGCGGCAGTTCGTTTAGCGATACTATTTGGGACATGGAATGGAATATCAGGCTCGTTTATTCCGCAAATTAAGCCTGAATAATGGGTTAGGCCTAATGTTTTCGGATCAAAACTGGCTAGGAGGCACTCAAACTGCAGGCCTCGCGGATCAAGCGAACGGCTTCGTAAACGTCTTCATAGCGGTTATAGAGGGGCACCGGTGCCATACGAATGACGCCCGGCTCTCTCCAGTCGGCGACCACGCCTTTCGCTTCCAGGGCTTCGAATACCTGCTTCCCCTTTTGATGAAAGTACAGCGATATCTGAGCGCCTCTTTGATCCGGGTCCTGGGGGGTCAGCACGCGGAATGGTGGATGGGGGATTTGGTCGAGGAGGTATGCAAAATACTGGGTTAGATCCCGACTTTTCTCCACAATAAGATCCATGCCCGCTTTTTCGAAGATATCCAAAGAGGCATGGAGCCCGACCATGTTCAAGACGGGAGCATTACTCAGCTGCCATCCGGCAGCGCCCGGCTCTGCCTGAAACCCCTTTTCCATTTTGAATCGCTGTGCTTCCTGATGTCCCCACCAGCCTGCAAGCCGGAAGGTATCGGGATTTTTTCCGTGTCTTTCGTGGACGAACAGCCCACCGACGGCCCCCGGCCCTCCATTCAAATACTTGTAGGAGCACCAGCAGGCGAAATCGACGTTCCAGTCATGAAGGGATAATGCGACGTTGCCGGCGGCATGAGCCAGGTCAAAACCTACCAGGGCGCCCTGTTTCTGACCCGCCCGGGTGATCTCTTTGAGATCAAAATACTGTCCGCTATAATAATGGACTCCGCCCATGATGACCAGGGCCAGGTTTTCGCCTTCGGTTTCAATGACTTCCAGGATGTCCTCCATGGCAATGACATCGGTTCCTGGCCTCGGTCCGACTTCAATGAGATGGGCGTCGGGATCCAATCCATGCATGCGGAGTTGGGATTCGATGGCATACTGATCGGAAGGGAAGGCGCCGGCTTCCATGAGAATTTTCGTGCGTTTTCCCTGGGGCTTGAAAAAGGATATTAAGAGCAAATGAAGGTTTATCGTGAGGCTGTTGGCGGCTACGACCTCATCGGGTAGGGCGCCCACCAATTTGCCCAGTCGTTCGCTAAAAAGCTTGTGATAGGAAAACCAGGGGTTTTTTGCTTTGAAATGACCGTCCACGCCAAATCGCGCCCAGTCCTCCAATTCCTGATTCATCAAATAGGAAACACTCTTGGGCTGCAGGCCCAGGGAGTTGCCGCAGAAATAAAGCAGTTCCTTGCCTGCTCGGCCCGGAATGTGAAACCGTTCCCGAAAGCGGAAAAGAGGGTCAGACTGGTCTTTATCTCTGGCAAAGGCAAGGTCGGGGGCAAAATTTATCATAAGGATGGTATTGTCATGGATTCAGGGGGTAAAATTAATCTGGATTGTTAAGGAAAAACAAAATCTGAACCTAAAACTTTCACAAAATCCCCGATTTTTCAAATACTGGCATAACCTTTATTCTATTTTAACCGGACCAATTTAACATTTGATGAAACGTAGTTTAGTTTTTATGGCCACGGCTGGATTAATGCTGTTAGGCAGTCTTTCTGTATCGGCTCAAAGAGGAGCCGTAGGTTTAGGGCTTCGGGCTTCGCCCGATGGCGCAGGCTTTACGGCAAAGTTCTTAGTAGCTCCCGCCTGGGCCATTGAAGCACAGGCCAACGCCGGGGGCCTGGCCGGCCTGGAAGGCGAAAGCTTCCATATGGTAGGATTGTTGCAGTATCACGTACCGCTACCTAACGATGACTGGAGAATCTTTTTTGGTGGTGGATTTCATTTCGGCGTATGGGACCGCCCGCCCCATCGGGTCGATCACCAATGGCATCGAGATGAGGAAGCCATTTTCGGCATCGATGACATCGTGGGCGTGGAATACATATTTCCTCGATTTCCACTGGGGCTGAGCGGAGATTTTAAGCCGGCCATGAATTTTGTGGAAGATGTGGATTTCTTCCCTCATAATATGGTCGGCGTATCGGCGCGTTGGTATTTTGGTCGCTAGCCCTAGGGTGAATAGGGTGAAGCGGCTTGGAAACTTCTCATGGAACTAGAATAAT
>CAZYEZ010000066.1:0-12112 GCA_964646775.1 uncultured Chitinophagaceae bacterium
CTCTCAGGGTTTTGAAGATCCATATGGTCGATTCCAGTTTCTGGCAGCTGGGGCGGCCGATGAGGGTCAGGCATTCTACCAACTAAGCGATCTGGAATCGGCTTTTGAAGCCGAACCAGACTGGTATTTTGGCCATATCTGCTATGAGTTCGGCGGCACGCTGGAACCGGGATTGCCTGCGGCAAAGCTTGGGCGGATGGGGTACCCGCTTTGTTTTTTCTACCGGCCCGACTGGCTCATCTATCAGTTTCGGGGGGAAGATCGGATTCATGTAGCGTCTCGAAATATTCCCGCGGCGGCCTTATGGGAGCAGATTCAATCCAAAGATCCATCGAGGGATTCCTGGGAGGCAGAGAAGGAGGCGCCCAGCATTCAATTTCACGAAAACCAAAACTTTTCTTCTTACGGGGAAAAATTCAAGCAGATCCGAACGCATCTGCTCCAAGGCAATGCTTACGAACTGAATTTTTGTGTGGAAGGCCAAGGGCAGGGGAGCGTGGCGGAACCTTACCGGTTTTTTGAGGACCTGTGCCAGCGATCTCCGGCTCCTTTTTCGGCATTTCACCAATGGAAGTCGAATGTCATGCTGGGGGCGAGTCCGGAGCGGTATCTTTGTCGTCGAGGTGATCGCATCATCGCCCAGCCCATCAAGGGGACCGCAGCGCGGTCGGAAGATCCTCAGGAAGATCATCGGCGCAAAGAAGCGCTGCGGCATTCCAGGAAAGATCAGTCCGAGAATCTCATGATCGTGGACCTGATGCGCAATGACTTGAGTCGGTGCTGCATACCCGGAACCGTCCAGGTTCCTGAACTGATGGAAATCTATGCTTTTGCCCAGGTTTTTCAGATGGTCTCGACCATCGAAGGGGTGCAAGACCCATCGAGCGCGATGCTTGACCCCATTCGGGTCAGTTTTCCGATGGGAAGCATGACGGGAGCCCCGAAGATCGAGGTCATGAAACTCATCCAAGCGCTGGAACCGGTGGCGCGGGAACTGTTTTCTGGAACCGTCGGTTATATCTCTCCAGAGGGAGATTTTGATTTCAATGTAAACATCCGCAGCCTGTTCTACCAGGGTTCCACCGGGATTTGGAGTTATCAGACCGGCGGGGCGATCACCTATGATAGCGATCCATCCGAAGAATGGGCAGAAAGACGAACCAAGGCCCGGGCTTTGGAAACCCTGTTTTCCCCCAAAGATTAAACCCTTCCTATGCTCCGTCTTTTGCTGCTGGTCCTTGGTTTTCTGCTTAGCCTGCTGAGCTTTTTCCCCGCTCCGGCGCTTTGGATCTGGTATTTGGCCATTCTGGCCACCGAATACAGCTGGATCGGCGCCCTGCTGGTGATGGCCCTAGGGTTCTGGCCTTCCGGTGGCCGCCGCCTGGCTATCTACCGCCGAGGGCTGGCCGGGTTGACAGCTGTTCTTTTTATGATTCCTCTTTGGCAGGCCCATCAAATTTCCCAAAGACTTCCTGAAGAACTGGGCGAGGCTTTTGGCCCAGCGCATTTTTCGCAAGCTGCGGTCCATCGGCCTTATGCGCCCGGGCGGTCTATGAATATGTTTGCCCGCATTCCCAGCCCGCAAACGATGACCTATGATTCATCCAATGGCCTGGTATTGGACTACTACCGCCCTTCCTCTTCCTATTCGGGTCCGAGGCCCTGGGTGATGGCCGTTCACGGTGGCTCCTGGAAAGGGGGAGATCGCCGGCAGATCCAGGGGCTGTATGCCGACCTGGTAGCGCAGGGTTATGGCGTCCTTGCCATCGACTATCGTCTGGCCCCGGCCCATCGGTTTCCCGCTTCCAGGACGGACCTGCGGAAGGCCTTAAGGTTCGTGAAGGATTCTGCGGCCAAGATGGGCCTGGATTCGGCTCGGTTCTTCCTTTTGGGCCGATCCGCCGGTGCCCAGATTGCCCTGCTGGAAGCCTATGCCGGCCAATTTTCGGGATTGCGCGGCGTCGTTGGATTCTATGGGCCCGCCGATATGGTTTGGGGCTATAAGCATCCCGCCCGCATTTACAATTCGGTGGAAGTCTTAGAAACCTACCTTGGCGCCCCTTTATCTCAGATCCCTGAATTATATGATCAGAGCTCTCCGATTCATTTCGTCGGCCGTTCCTCGCCGCCCAGCCTGCTTATCCATGGAGAAAAAGACGTTCTGGTGGCCTGGGAGCATAGCGTGCGGCTGGGGCAAGCCCTAGAAGAGGCCCAGGTCCCTTGGTATTTGCTTTCCCTTCCCTGGGCCACCCATGGCGCAGATTTTGCCTATCAGGGCCCGTTTTATCAATTATCCACGTACGCCATACGCTACTTCTTTGACCGATACAGCCAACCACAGTAGGCCAGGATCCAGGGCAGTGGGCGGGGAGGCTTCCTGCTTCCCGGCCCCTTACAGACGAGGTGTTTTTCTCTCCAGCAGCGCGATGGATTCAATATGATGGGTATGGGGGAACATGTCGAAGGCATGGACCTCTTTGACTTCGTAGTCTTCGGATAATAGATCAAGGTCTCTACCCTGGGTGGCGGGATTGCAACTGATATAGACCAGGCGGTCTGCTCCTATTTCTAGTATTTTCTTCACCATATCAGCATGCATACCCGCGCGGGGCGGATCGGTGATGATCACGGAAGGCCGTCCTTCGGCTTCCAAAAAGGAGTCATTGACGACTTGGATTACGTCGCCACTAAAAAACCGGGCGTTGTGAATGCCGTTACGTTCTGCATTTTCGCGCGCGTCCTTTACGGCTTCTTCGACCCATTCTACGCCGACTACTTTTTGGGCCTGCGATGCGCAAAAAACTCCGATGCTTCCCGTCCCGCAGTAAAGATCATAGACGATTTGGCTTCCGTCTAGCTTGGCCATTTCCCGGGCTTTGCGGTAGAGTTTTTCTGCCTGATAGGAATTGGTTTGGAAAAAAGACTTCGGAGAAATCTTGAAACGGTATTCATCGAGCTCTTCCTCGATGTATCCTTTTCCCCAGTAGTTGAAGACTTCCAGGTCGTGAATGCTGTCGTTTACCTTCGGGTTGATCGTATAATGCAGCGAATGGAGCGGTTTGATTTCCTTGAGAATATGATCGAGGAGGGCTTTTCTTTCCTCCGGCCAATCCACTTTGAATACCAGGTTGATCATGACTTCGCCGATTTTAGTTCGGCGAAGGATCATATTGCGCAACCAGCCTTTTTGCGTTTGATAATCGTAGTAGGGCAGGTCTTTGGACTGGGTGTAGGAACGTACGACTTGGAGGAGCTGGTTGGTTGGATCGCCTTGAAGAAAGCATTGTTCAATGGAAACAACCTTATCGAAAAGCCCCGGAGCATGAAATCCCAAAGCCGGTTCGGCTGGGATGGGAGCACCCTGGTGTGCATCGATTTCTTCCCGACTTAGATAACGGCGCTGGCTAAAGGTGAACTCCAGTTTATTGCGGTATTCCACCGTTTTGTCCGAAGGCGTGATGGATATCTGCAGGGCTTGGCCATCCAAATGGCCAATTCGGCGGAGTTGATCTACGACCTGCTGGCGCTTGAATTCCAGCTGATCTTCATAGGGGATCATCTGCCATTTGCAGCCGCCACATACGCCGAAATGAGGGCAAAAGGGAGTGATGCGCCGGGGGGAGGCCTCGATGAGGCGAATCAGCTTTCCTTCCGCCCAGTTTTTACGCTGGCGAACGACCCGAACTTCGGCCCGATCCCCGGGAACGGTCCCGGGCACAAAGATCACTTTCCCCTCGTTTCCCAGGCCGAAGCTCTTTCCTTCGGCGGCATATTGGGTGATTTCAATCTCTAGAACGGGTTTCTTTCTCTTCCTGGCCAAAATGTTAAATATTGACTAAATGAGCGGCAAAACTACAACCATCTCTCTAGGTTTCCCTGTCTGATTCCATTAACTTTGAAACCTTTCTTGATGCTGGCTGCCTGTGATTGGTGACCTTATGCATAGATACTGAAATTAAGTATGATGAAGCAATGTCTCAGCCTTCTCCTTTTTTGTGCTTTTGCATGGACAAGTAAAGGGCAGGATGGATACCAGATTCAATTTGATCTAAAAGGGGCCCCGGACTCCAAAGCCTACCTGGCCTATTATTATGGAAAGGCCATGCCCACGGTCTACGTCATTGATTCGGTGGATATGAAACAGGGCAGGATCCATTTTGAGTCCAAAGAAAAACTGGTGGGTGGCATTTATATGATCATCTATAATCAGCGGGAGGCCTATTTTGAGTTTATACTAGAGAACGGCGACCGGTTTAAGGCCAAAGGCGAGCATGGCAATCTGCCTTTGAGCTTAGCCTATGAAGGTTCCCAGGCCAACGAATCCTTTATCGGCTATATGCGTTTTCTGGACCATTACGGGAAGCGTCGCGCCGCCCTGGGGGAGCGCTTGTCGACCGCCGCCACCTTTGTGGACAGCTTGGTGATTCAAGGGGATATGCAAGCCTTGCAAGTTTCCCTGGATTCCTTTCGCCAGGAATATGGGAAGCAACACCCTGATGCGCTGCTGTCAAAAATCTTCGCCTCCTTGGAAATCCCTACGGTTCCTCCCGGGCCGCATTTCCTAGAAGATGGCAAAACCATAGATTCTGCCTTCGGCTTCTACTATATGCAGCGCCATTACTGGGATTCTTTCCCCTTTGACGATGAGCGAATCGTCTTTACGCCGGTCATGGAGAATAAACTCAACGATTATTTCCAGCGCTACGTGGCGCCGGTCCCTGACTCGGTGATGAAGGCCGCCGATGAGCTTTTAAAAAAAGCCCGGGCATCGGCAGAAGTTTTCAAGTACAGCTTGCATTTTCTGGCCCAATACACCGAGTCATCCAAAATCATGGGTATGGACAAGGCTTTTGTCCACCTCGTCGAAAACTACTATCAGAAAGGCGAAGCCTTTTGGTTGTCGGCGGAAGCCGTCGACGCATACATTGATCGAGCCCGAAAAATAGCGCCCAACTTGATTGGAAACCTGGCCCCTGAGCTCCGCTTGCCGGACCGGGAGGGAAATTTCCACTCCCTGCATGGGATGGAGGCCCCCTATACGATTTTGGTGTTTTGGTCTCCGGACTGTGGTGGGTGTCTGACGGAAATGCCGCGCGTGGATTCTTTATATCGGGCTGTATTGAAGGAAAAGGGCGTGAAAATATATGCGGTTCGCACCGAAGGAGAGCCTGATCACTGGCAGAAGATGATCCAGGAAAAGGGTATCGGCTCCTGGACCCATGTTTATGATCCGGAACGGCGATCCAATTTTCGATCTCTTTACGACATTTATGGAACACCCGTGATCTATCTGCTGGATGATCGGAAGATTATTCGAGGAAAGCGATTGAGCGTCGCCAACATCGCCGAACTGATAGACCATCTGGAATCCAGGAAGCATGAAGCGAAAGCGCCCAGCAAAGGTTAGGCGCAGGAACGCTCATTTCGATTTAATCAACCACTCATCCTCATGATAAAGACTCGTCTGGTTTCCCTATCTATTTTTTTGCTGTCCCTGCCTTTTGTTCTGGGGGCCCAAGAATCAGGGTATAAGTTAACCCTGAAAGTAGATCAGCCCCCCGATTCCCTGGTTTATCTGGTGCATTATTTTGGAAAGCCGCTCCCCACCATATATCGGGTTGACTCGGCCTATTTCGACGAACAGGGGAAAGCCGTCCTTTCCCGGGATTCCGTGGTAACCGGGGGCATTTATATGTTTCTCTTCGGGGACCGGAAAACCTATTTTGAGTTTTTGCTCAACGACGGGGACGAGATGGAAATAACCGTCCCGGTGAATGATTTGCCCTATGGATTGAAGTTCAGGTATTCGGCCGAAAACCAGCGTTTCATCGAATATCTTAAATATATGGAGTCTTATGCGAAAAAGCATGAAGCCATCATGAAAGGACTGGAAAGCGCCGCGACGGCGGAGGATACGGCAGCGGTGATGGATCAGCGCACCGCCCTGACTTCTTCCCTGCATACCTATCGCAAAGAATATATGAGTAAGTACCCCGGAACCTTGCTCGCATCCATATTTGGGGCTTTGCAAATGCCTCAGGTGCCCGAGGGACCTCATTGGGACGAACAGGGGAACCCGGACTCCAGCTTTGCCTACCGCTACTACAAGGAGCATTTTTGGGATGGCTTTAACTTCAGGGACGATCGGCTGATCTATACCCCTATTTATGATGGCAAACTCGAGGAGTATTTTAACAAACTGGTCCTTCCCGTCGAAGACAGCGTCATTAAAGAAGCAGATATGCTGCTTCAGAAGACCAGGGGATCCAAAGACCTGTTCCGATATACGCTCTGGTACATCACCCGTTTTGCCGAGAGCTCCAATGTGATGGGCATGGACGCGGTCTTTGTAGACTTGGTGGAGAATTATTACATGAAAGGGGACGCCTACTGGCTGGATGCCGAAACCCTGCAGAAGTATATTGATCGGGCCCAAGATATTGCGCCCAATATGATCGGCAATCTGGCTCCGGCTCTAGTGATGCCGGATATTCATGGCAAAATGCAATCCCTCCATGATATCCAAGCGCGGTATACGGTTTTGCTGTTCTGGTCTCCGGACTGCGGCCACTGCCTCAAGGAAGTACCCGTTCTCGATTCCCTGTACCATCATTATCTGAAAGGCGTGGATGCGCGCATATTTGCGGTAAGAACCGACGCTTATGAACGCTGGAAGCCCGAAATTGAAAAAGCAAGCGTAGAAGACTGGATCCATGTTCATGACCCGGAAAGACAGACCCGCTTTCGCCAGGACTATGACATTTATAGCACGCCCGTTATATATTTGCTGGACGAAAAGAAAATCATCCGCGGAAAACGTCTCGATCCAGAAAATCTTGGCAAACTTGTCGAGCAACTGGAAAAGAAACGAAAATCTTCGCCTTAGTGCTTGTAGAGTCTCACCATATAAAAAAACCGATAAACGAGATGACCACCATGTTCAGAAGTTTAACCTTGGTAATCACCTTTCTGGCCGCGGCCTGGGTGCCGGCGGCCGCCCAAACACTTTTTCATTACGGTCCTCATGCGGTGACCAAGGATGAGTTCCTTCGGGTTTACCAAAAAAATAGTCTGGGAAAGGAGCCAGATATGTCCCGCGAAGCGCTGGAAGAATACTTGAATCTCTATGCCCTGTTTCGAATGAAGGTTCAGGTAGCCGAAGAGCGGCGGATGGACACCATTTCTACGATTCAGGCCGAATTAGATAATTATCGCCGGCAATTGGCCAAGAACCATCTGGCGGACAATAAGGTCGCCGAAGCCCTGACCAAGGAAGCCTATGAGCGCATGGGCGAAGAGATCCGGGTTCGCCATATACTTATTTTAGCCGCGCCCACGGCGCCCCCGGCGGATACGCTTCGCGCCTACCAGCGCATCGATAGCATCGATCAGCTGCTCCAGAAGAAGAAAGTTGATTTTGCCAGCTTAGCAGAATCCCTGAGCGATGACCGTGCCAGCGGGCAGCGGGGAGGTGATATTGGCTATATTACCGCATTGCAGACCATCTACGCATTCGAGAATCAGGCCTATCAGACCCCGAAAGGAAAACGATCAAAGCCTTTTCGCTCCCCATTTGGCTACCATATTTTAGAGGTCACGGACCGCCGCCCAACGCATGGCACCCTTGAAGTAGCCCAGATCTTGGTTGAAGTCAGGAAAAGTGAAGGGGAGGCCGGAAAAACGCGGGCCAAGCATCGGGCAGACTCCCTGTATACAGCCCTAAAGAAAGGCGCATCTTTCACCGACCTCGTAGCTCAATTCTCCGATGACCGGTTTTCGAAGGAAAATGAAGGGAAAGTTCCTCCCTTCAAAGTAGGGGCCATGGTGCCGGCCTTCGAGGAGGCAGCTTTTGCCCTGAAAAAAATAGGAGATATTTCGCGGCCCGTAGAAACCGAGTATGGATACCATATTATCAAACTGCTGAATAAAGAGCCTCTGCCATCCTATGACAGCATTAAGGAGACCTTGGCTAAACAAGTGGCTTCCGATGGGCGCTACCAGGCGGCCAGAGATGCTTTTTATCAGAAAGTCAAAGCGCAAAACCAGTTCAAGGAATACCCCGAAAATCTAGAACCCGTCATCGACCGGGTTCGGCAGATTCCCGACACGGGGGCCATGGCCCATGTCCTGGAATTAGATGATTTCCGTTCCTTGCAGGCGCCCTTGTTTGAGTTTAATGGAACCCCTTATAGTCAATATGATTTTGTAACCTATGCCCATACCGTAACTCGGGGACGCATTCTCGGTCCCAGGCAAGGGGCCATCCAGGATTTGTATGGCATGTACTTGCAATCGGTGATTCAGGACCTGGAAGAACTTCGTCTCGTTCGGGAGAACCCACAGATTCGCCAGCTCATGCAAGAATATCGTGATGGCATTCTGCTCTTTGAGCTAATGGATCAGGAAGTCTGGTCTAAGGCTTCACGCGACAGCCTCGGCCTCCAAGCCTTTTATGAAACCCAAAAAGGTAAATACATGTGGGAGCCTGGATTTCAGGGTTCCTTGTATCGGTTCAAAAATGATTCGGTGAGCAAGGAGGGCATGGCCCTTTTGAAGAAAGGGAAACTCAGCGATGAA
Source organism: uncultured Chitinophagaceae bacterium (assembly GCA_964646775.1). Lineage (GTDB taxonomy): Bacteria > Bacteroidota > Bacteroidia > Chitinophagales > Chitinophagaceae > CAYPQN01. Next base: position 8,578 of record CAZYEZ010000066.1, read on the forward strand.
GAGATCATGGAAGCGCTGAATACGTCTAGCATGCCCGATGCCGTTTCCATTCAGCGGGGAAGGTATGAGTTTAGTCGATTCAAAGAGTTCGAAGCCTCGCAAATCAAAGCCAAGGCAGTTTTAGGACCCAAGAAGGGAGAAGACGGAAGCCAAATCGTGTTAAAAGTCAAAGAAGTCTTTACCAAGCCGGCGCCGAAAACTTTGGAAGAAGCCCGAGGCTTTGTCGTGGCTCAGTATCAGGATAAACTTGAAAGGGATTGGAATGAATCGCTGCGTGCCCGTTTCCCCTTGAAAGTCAACGAGGAAGTATTCCGTTCCATGGTCAACTAAGCTTCAGGAAAACTCCCATCATTTTTTTAATAATTCGGCCGCCTTATCCTGGGCGGCCGTTCTTGATTCTGTACCCGGCATGGGAATCGGTTCTTGGCTCAAGGCCAAGATGAACTTGGTCGCAGGAGTTTTTTTAAGTGCTTCTATGTATTTCCATGTATTTCGGTTTGTTTCGGTGTATTTCTGCATTTCCGTGTATTCCAATGCGTATGCCCATTTGAATTCCAAAGCTTAGCCCTGATGAGCCTTCGCAAGAAGGGAGGATGTAGAAAATCGGATTTTTTTTAAATTTGGGTACACGAAAAAGCAGCTATGAAGGACGCCAGCTATTTATCAAGCATTAAGAAGTTATTCGCTTATTACCGACGCCTGGGAGAGCAAGCCATCGAACAACTGGAAGAAGAAGAATTGTTCTGGCAGCCTCATGAGGAGGTGAATAGCATCGCTATATTGGTCAATCATATGGCGGGCAACCTGATTTCCCGATTTACAGATTTTTTAGAATCCGATGGGGAAAAACCCTGGCGTAATCGGGATGCAGAGTTTGAGAACCCCTTCCCAAACCGGGAAGCCTTGATGGCCCGTTGGAATCAGGGATGGGAGGCTTTAATGGGGACCCTGGATTCTTTGAAGCCCGAAGACTTGGATCGCCGGGTATACATACGTCAGGAGGGCCATCAAGTTTGGGAGGCCATCGACCGGCAACTCGCCCATCACGCCTATCACGTAGGGCAAATCGTGTTTTTAGCGAAGTCCATGCGCGCTTCGTCCTGGAAATCCTTGTCCATTCCCCGCCATCAGTCCGATGCCTATAATCAGCGTAAATTTTCCCGGCCCCGGGAAAATCGCCATTTTACCGACGAAGTCTAGGCGCGGCACAGCCAGCTTTTGAGCATCGAGGGCGAATAATTCGTAATTTTGCCGATTCTATGGTTCAAATTGGCCCTATAAAACTTGGCGCTTTTCCCCTTTTGCTCGCGCCCATGGAGGATGTCAGCGACCCGCCGTTTCGAGCGGTCTGCAAAGCCCAGGGGGCCGATCTCATGTACACGGAGTTTATCTCCTCGGAAGGGTTGATCCGCGAGGCCATCAAGAGCCAAAAGAAGCTGGATATATTTGATGCGGAACGACCCATCGGAATCCAAATCTTTGGCGGCGATGAGCAGGCCATGGGGATGGCGGCACGCATCGTCGATGCCACCGGCCCCGATTTGGTGGATATCAATTTTGGCTGCCCGGTTAAAAAGGTGGTTTGCAAAGGGGCGGGCGCAGGCGTGCTTAAAGATGTAGATCTGATGGTGCGCTTGACCCGGTCTGTCGTTCGATCGACCCGATTGCCCGTCACCGTGAAAACCCGACTGGGCTGGGATCCCCAATCCCTGAATATTGAAGAGGTGGCCCTCCGCTTACAGGACGAGGGCATTGCGGCTTTATCGATTCACGGGCGTACGCGCATGCAAATGTACAAGGGGGAAGCAGACTGGCGCCTGATTGCCCAAGTAAAAAACAATCCCCGAATTCATATTCCCATCTTTGGCAACGGAGATATAGACAGCCCCCAAAAAGCGTTGGAGTATAAGAATCGCTATGGTGTAGACGGAATCATGATCGGTAGAGCGGCCATCGGGCACCCATGGATATTCAAAGAGATCAGACATTTTCTGAACACGGGTCAGCCCATGGAGCCGGTAACGATCTATGAGCGGATCTCCGTTTGTCGCGAACACCTTCGCCGATCCATAGCATGGAAAGGGGAGAAGCTGGGCATCTTGGAGATGCGCCGCCATTATGCACCCTATCTCAAAGGGCTGCCGAATATTAAAGCCCATCGACTCGAGTTGGTGACGGCTGAAGATTACGCCACCATTGATCAGCGTTTGGAAGCCATCCAGATGCAGTATCAGGACGCTCTGATTGCGGGGTCTTTTACCTAGTTTTGCCCCATGTCCTTATTCCAGCAGAAGGCCCCCATCCTCATTAGTTGTCAGCGGCGCTTACAGCCGGCATTGGAGCAAGAATTTCGAAGCTATGGCTGGAAGCCGACGGAAGTATTCGAGACAGGGCTGCGATGGGAAGGGACCCTGGCGGATACCATGGCGCTTAATCTGCGCCTGCGGACGGCATCTTCGGTCTTGTATCAACTGTCCGCGTTTTCGGCCTCTCATCCCGATCAGATCTATGAGCAGGTTCGCCGCTACCCCTGGGAAGAAGTCCTGGATCCAAAAGGGTATTTTTCGGTAAGTTCTCAGGTTTTTCATGAGACCGTGAATAACAACCTTTATGTAAATCTGCGGGTCAAAGACGGGATCGTTGATCGGTTCCAGGCGCGGACCGGAAGCCGGCCTGTGTCGGGGCCAGACAGGGAAGGAGCCGTCATTCATTTATACTGGAAAGGGGATCGGGCCATTTTGTATTTGGATAGCTCCGGCCATTCGCTCGCCCGCCATGGATATCGAAAGATACCAGGACGGGCACCTATGTTGGAATCCTTGGCGGCGGCCACGATTCTCCTGGGAAAATGGGATCGGCAATCGCCCTTTGTCAATCCGATGTGCGGTTCGGGGACCTTGGCCATCGAAGCGGCATTGATCGCCACAGGCACCGCGCCGGGATTGTTCCGCGATCAGTTTGGGTTTATGGCCGTCCTCGGTTATGATGCCCAGGCTTACCACCGGCTAAGAATGGAATTGGAGAACGAAATCAGCGAGCCCGAAGCCCCGTTTATCTTTGCCTCTGACCTGGAGGCCCGCGCGGTCGAACAGGCAAGAAAGAATGCGAAAGCGGCCGGCGTGGCCGAACTGATCGATTTTCAGGTCTGCGATTTTCGAGCGGTGGAACTACCACCCGGCCCTCCCGGGGTCCTGTATTTCAATCCGGAGTATGGGCAGCGGCTCGGCGAGGCGCAGAAGCTGCAAGAGATTTATAAACAAATCGGAGATTTTATGAAGCAGAAGGCATCTGGTTATTGGGGCTATGTGTTTACCGCCAACCTGGAGTTGGCCAAACTCATTGGGCTGCGCCCGGATCGCCGGATTCCCTTCTATAATGCCAAGCTTGACGCACGACTCTTAGAGTATGAGCTTTATAAAGGGTCAAAGAATCCGGGGGCATCGAAGGCATAGGTGTCCCATTTCTCTAAGTATCCATCGCGAAGAAGAAGAAGAAGAAGAAGAAGAAGAAGAAGAAGAAGAAGAAGAAGAAGAAG
>CAZYEZ010000067.1:0-11946 GCA_964646775.1 uncultured Chitinophagaceae bacterium
CCCGATATTCGTCGCATTGCCAGGCATTTAAGAATCCGGGAGGGAGCATTGGTCTCTTTGTATCTGCGCGTGGACGAAGAAGGGGACTATGTCACCCAATCTAGTCCATGCCCTTTTCTGGGGGCCGATAATTATTGTCAAATCTATGAGGTGAGGCCCGGAGATTGTCGGCAATACCCCTATACAGACCAGGATGTCTTGCTTCGACGCAAAGCGCTCACCTTGAAGAACGCATTGGTCTGTCCAGCCGTCTTCGAGGTGTTGACGGCGATGGAGCAGGCTTTGGATTCCTCTACGGGTGGAAAACAGAAACCCCCGAAGGATTAAACAGGCGGCTCAGAGAGTCCTGTATCCGGCTCGTATCAAGGATGGTAGCTTCGGGAATGGGCATCAAAATCGAATAGCGGTTCGAATCCAAAGTATGGATCTCCACTTGATTCCCATAGCTGGTCAACTGCTTGTGACGCCGCTCGGCGGCAGCCAGGCTGGGATAGGTATTGATGACAAAAAGAAGTCGGCTTCCCGGGGAGCTTGCGACCGCCGGTTCGGGAAGGGTTTCTTGGGGGGAGGTCAGTTCGGTCGCCGTTGAATCGCTGCCCGCATTCGACGCGGGGTCGGTGGCCTTGGTTTCGATCTCCGCAGGCAACGAACCGGTGCTCGCTGCTTTCTCCGTCGGGGCCGAAGGCATCACGTTGTTCATCCCCAAATAAAGAGCGAGACCCAAGCCCGCGATTAACACCAGAACCAGCAATATTTTCCCCCAGGATCGCTTGGGCGATTTTTGCTGCTCGTGGATATCGTAGTAGTCAATTTCGGTGGGTTCCTTAAGGGCCGATTTAACGACGGGGATCCCTTTGGGCTTGTATAAAACAGCCGGGTCTGTAACAAAATGAATTTGCCCTTCCTGCTGGCTGAACTTTCCAATCCCGGGAATGGGAACTTCTTCTCCCTGATTCAGGCGGGATCGGGCCTCTGTGCTAAATTCTCTTAGTGCATTGGCGGCTTTGGATATGCTGATCTGCTCATTGGTTGCAATATAATTGGCCAGGCTGTCGTCTATGGATCCTGTCGGCGTTAATACCACTTCGTACTGAGGTGGCTGCAATGCGGATCCATCGTGGTGGGCCGCTTTCTTGACAAATTCCAGATTTCCGAGCCCATGGAGATAGCAGAATCGGTTTTTGAGAAGAAACTGACCAATATATAGTGCAATATCCATTTAATTCCTAACCGGTTTGAATCCGGTAAAACTAATGGTTTCCTCTAAGAAATTATACATTCTGGAACCGATTAAAATCGAAATCTCAGTCCGATCATCCCCCGGATTCCATATTGAGGGTAGCCTGCCCATCGCTCATAGCTGCTATTAAAGAGATTGTCTCCGCGTACCCAGGCGGAAAAACGTTTTCCAAACCGATGCTCTGCCGCCAATCCCAAATCCAGGCCGGGGCTTAGCTTTTCCTGGTCCGAAGCATAGATGCCATCCAGGAAGCGTAAATGGGCTCCAAAAGTCCAGGATTCCCAAGGATTGGCTTGCAAATCGGCTCCAAAGCGCAGCTGAGGAATATGCCAGGGCTTATGGTCCTGAATTCGATCGAAGAAAACCCATTCCTGCAGTAATCCGACGGAGAAGAGATGGCCGATCTGATAGCGTCCTGTCACCGAGATTGCGCGAGCCCGGGCATGACGAAAACCAACCGGTTCAAAGAGTCGCCCTCCACCACCGGTCCGCTGGAGGAGTGGTAGGTAATCATAATAATAGATGGATCCCCGGACCCCCAGCTGGAGGTGGTGTCCCAGATGCAATTGAGCCTCGGTAAACACCTCATTCACTCTGGATTGAATCGGGATGTACTGCTCGGAAAGGTATGGATTTAGCCGGGTCATGTCTTCGAACCGGTTGCGGCGGATCTCCGAATGATAGCCCAGGTCGATCTGAAATAAGCGATGGGAGGGTCTGAACTGAAAATATAGATCAGGAAGCAGATAGCCTCCCTTCATCCCAACCGTAGGATAGAGTCCAATCCATGCCTGCATGGACGAATGCTTCCAATGGACGCGTGGTCGGAAGGCAAAGAGATGATTTCCATGACCATCATAGCCCAAAAGCGATGCATAGACGGCCGCGTCCAGTTGGAAGGACGCATTGATCTTATAGCGTACGGGAAGGGAAGTCTGAATGCCGGCTTCAGATCTTCCGTTTCGGGTCCGGTAGAAATTTAGGGAAAGGGAAGGGGCATCTTCCAGTCCAAATCGGCCTCCAAGCAGATTTTCGGTTCCGATATGTAATCCCAGGCCCGTATAGGCGGTCAGGGTCGAATCCCGAGGAAGATCTAATTGGGTATGGTCATAACCGTATTGTCCGTAGCGATCATGCTGAAGGTCTAAGATTGCCTCCCAGGGCGACCTGGTTTGTTGGGTGTTTAGGGCGGCGCGCAGGGCGGTACGTGAACCGTGCTGATGGGGGATACTCCCCCGCAAGGAATGGTGATGGAGCTGTATGTTGCTCTGAAATCCGGGGCCCGAGAACCGGGAGACCGAAGCGCTGAGCATTTTGGAGCGAAGGTTTCCGAGGCCAAACTTCAGGTAATCCTGATACGATCGCTCGAGGCTGTCCCGGTTTAAAGATAAAGGTCGGATCGGCATGGCCGGATAGGTATAGGACAGGGCCTGTTGCGGAACCTCAAAGGAAAGCCGCGCCTTTTGGGTATCTAGCGTGGGGAGCTCCGCCGCCCATTCCGGCTTGGCCGTTTCCTTGACCTCGGGCTTATAGGTTTGGATAATTTCAATGGTGGCATCCCGGAAAGTGGTGTCCGATTGGGCCGCCGCCTGGGTAGACAGGAAGGCCGCACCTATAAATCCCAGGAAGGGCACTAAGTATATACTCCTTCTAATTTTCATTTCCCTGGGCATTAATCAGATAGTTTTTCGGCCTCGGCCTCCAGCTGCTTGACTTCCTTAAGGAGTGCCTCTGCCTCGGTTTTTACAGAAGGAATCTCCGTATGATGGAGAATGCTTTGCAAGGTAGCGCTGGCATTAAAATAATCCTTCTGTTCTTTTAATATCCTGGCCAGCAGCAAGTAGGATTTTACCACCCAAAGTTCCTCGCCCGCTGCCTTCTTAATGGTTTCTGTAGCCGCAGTTTCTGCTTCTTTTATTTTGCCTTGCAGAAACAGGATTTCCGCGATGCGGTAATGCGATTCCGCAATCAGAGTTCCGTTATTCGAGCCGGTTACCGCCTGAAAAAGCGGGAGCGCCCGATCCAGATCGTTCAATTGCTGATAAGCCTTTGCTTGGTAGAACTGCGTCGGCGTCACGGCCTCTTCCGGGGCCAGGCTTAAGAAGGTATCAGCCTGGTTTACAACGAGCTGATAATGACCCAGCTCATAATTGGCCTCAACCAGCCCCTTATAGGCTTCTACGAGCCCTTCTTTGCCCAGCGCATTTTGCTGGAGCATCCTTAGGTATTGCAGGGCTGCATCATAGTCCTTGCCTTCTAGAGAAAGACGAGATGCTCGACGGGCGCTGGACTCCGTGAATTCATTCCAGGGGAGCTCCAATACGCGATCATAGGCCTTCCTTGCTTCTGCTTTTTCTTTCAGCTGCTCATGGGATTCTGCTTTGTAATAGTAGGCCCTGATGACAAAAATACCTTGGGGGTAGGCCTCCAGGTATTGGTTAAAAGCATCCCTTGCCTTCCGATAGTCTTGTTGGGCGAACTGGTGGATGGCCGCCGCATAATAGGTGGAATCGAGACTGAGGTCGCTGGGTCCATCGGCGGCATGGTTGGCCAGCAGGCTTGCATAGGCATCTGGGCGATTCTCACTGATAAAAAGGGATTTCAGGGCTTCCAGGGCCGCGGATTTTTCCTCGGACTGAGGAAAATGCGCCAAAAGGTATTCATAGGCTTTGATGGCTCGGTCCGCATCGCCCAGCTGTTGATAGCTGAAACCCGTCTTCATCAAGGCTTGGGAAGCAAAGGGGCTCTGGCGAAGTGGCTTTAGCATGTCGATGGCCTCTTGATATTGCCCCGATTCCATTTGGGCGAGCGCCAGGGCATATCGGGCTTTGTGCTCATAGGGGGAGGGGGGCGTTTTCCCCATCAGCTTTTCAAAACTTTGATTTCTTTCCCTGGGTTTATCTTGAAGTCCGTAGATGATGCCCATTTGGTAGTAGGCGTAGTCGCGGTCATCGGGAGACTGGGAAGCTACTTCGGCATAGCGCTCCAGGGCTTTGTCATAATCTTTTTGCATGAAGGCGGCATCGGCTTCGCGCATCATCGATACCCAGGCTACGCCGGATTCTGCCGGCACTTCCCGGCTCTCCCTAAAATGGGCGGCCGCGGTTTCGAACTGCTGCGTTTTCATGGCGGCGTAGCCAAGGGTTAGTCGGGCGTGGGCGACGGTGGCCGCTTGACTCCAACCCTGGACGGCCATTTCCTGTCCCCTGACCTCTTCGAGGAAGGTCTCTCCATAGGATATGCTCTGCGGGTAGTCCCCCGATAGGTAAGCCAGTTCAGCCAGCCAGAAAACGATGGCGGTCTTCAATGCCGGGGCCATGGGTTCATGCCCCACGGCCTTTTGCAGGACGCGCCGCGCTTTAATAATTTCTTTGGCTGCAATTAGCTGCATTCCATATCCAAAAGCAACCTTAGGGTATACCTGTCTGTAGATAGGATCGGAGGGGTCCATGGCCTCTTCGATGGCGGCGTACGCCTCTTCATAATTGCGGGTTCGGGCTAAGAGCTCCGAGAGCAGAGAGAGGGCTTCATTGCGGTATGCCGTGCCGGGAAAAGTTTCCATCAATTGCTGGACCTGGGATAGAGACTGATCCATTTCTCCCAGGCTGTAAGAAAGTTTGGCGCTGAGCAACAGCGAAGCTTCCTGTTGTCCGGGGTTAAAAGGCATTTGTGCGCAGAGGGCGAAGGCGTTGCGGGCGCCATCGAGTTTTCCCATTTTCAGGTAGCTGTCACCCAGCAGATACATGGCCGCCTGTCCCAGAGAGTCCTTGGCATGACTAAGGGGTCGAAGCTTATGGATCGCATTTCCCCATTCCTTGACCTGGTAGTAGGCATAGCCCATTTCATAAAGGACTTCCTTTCGGATTCGGTCCACCCTTTCATAGAACTGTTCAAAATAAGGCAGGGCCTCGCCAAACCGCTCTTCTTCGAAGAGAATCTGCGCCGTAAGGAGATGCAATTCCGTGTCGTAATACGATTTTTCAGAAGAAGAGAGGAGTTTGAGCGCTTCTTTGAGGGCCCGCTGCCGATCCCCTTGGAAATAATAGATTTCGGCTATATAGTAGGGAACGATCTGACGATAGGCTTCGTGATGATCGATTTTGCGAAAGCTTTTCAACGCCTCCGAGAATTTTCCCTGATGGTAAGCCAGCAATCCATAATAATATTGGCCGGCCGCCTGATACTTCCCGTCTATATCCCGGATCGAAGCAAAGAGCTGGGCAGATTTTTCGAAGTCTTGAAGGAGAAAATAACTATAGGCCAACTCAAAGCGGCTGGCCGCGATCTCCGCATTGCTGAGATGCGCGATGCCGGCCATTTCATAATAATGAATGGTCGAGTCGTAGGCCTCTTTGCTAAAATGATATTTTCCCAGGGCATAGGCGATGCGGTGCCGATCCCCACCACGGAGGCTGGTCTCGAGCAATTCTTCTGCCGCACGCGGATCTGTATGGGAAGGAGATTTTAATCGCGCCAGGGCCTTTAGCGTTGCCTGTTTTTGCATTCGAAGACCCCTGGCCCGGGTTTCCTGGCCAGAAGGGGTGGCGGTGGGGGGGAGGGCGCTGCTGAAAGCGGCTGCCTCCCAATGCCCGGCTGAGACCTGATCTTCCAGCAGGTTAAATCGGAATCGGTCAGGTAGTTCTGGAACATGAAACTGTCCGAAAGCGGCGACATTAAATCCAGAAAGGGCCACAGCCAGTATCAGACGGCGGGCCTGCAGATTCCGCTTTCTTTTCTTCATAGGACACCAGAGTTAGAAGTTCCAAGTCAGGTTCACGCTGGGGAATACAGGTAGTTGGTAGACGGGTTCATTATCAAGTCTGCCTACATAGAATATATTCCTTCGGTCGTACGCATTGGTCAAGGCAAATGTAGCTTCCAGGTTGGAATAGGTCGATAATGTAAACCTTTTTTTAACAGAAAGGTCCAGACGATGATACCAGGAAAGACGGCCTCCGTTAATTTCGGATGCATACAGGATGCCAATGGTTCCGTTTTGCGTTAAAATCGGTGTATTAATCCCCGACTGCATTAAGGAAAGATCTTCATAGAATCCCTGGGTCTGCGTGAAAGGGAAAGGAGAGCCCAAGTTGTAGCGCCCGGAGATTTCCCAGTCCTTTTTGGCGCCCGCCGTATAAGCCGTCACTAAATTCAGGTTAAACCGACGGTCATAGGGTGGCGCATATTCGACGATCTGCCCCTGATTGTCCACGGTCGAGTACAGGATCTTTTGATAGGAAGCCGTACCCCAGAGGTAGATGCGCCCTACAGAATAACGGGCCGAAAAATCCAGACCCAAAGCGTCTCCATATCCGGCCGCGAAGTTGGGTTCGGAGGGGAAGAGTTTATTGCGGTTGAACTCGACGTGCTGATTAAACTTCTTGTACCAAGGCTCCAGGTTGAACTCCACATTCTGCACGTCGACCTCCAGGCCAAGGGCAAAATGGTAAGCTCTTTCCAGATTGTTCTTGATGCGATTCCCTTCCAGGTCATTGACGCCTTCGTCCGGGCTCAGGATGAATCCTGTAAAGAAGTTTACAATGTCGCGATCGCTTTTTGTGCTCAGTATATTTTGACTATACATGCCCGCCCCCGCTTTCAGGCGCACGCGGTTACTCAGGTTGTATTTTAATCCCAACCGGGGTTCGGGAGAGAAAGCCGACATGGCCGCATAGTACTGCATGCGCAGACCCGGTTCGAAGATGAACTTCCCGCCAAAGTTTTTGCGGTAGGTCGCAAACAGCGAAGCTAAGGTGCTCCGCCTTTCCAAGGCCGTCGGAATCCCCACGGCGTTGGCATAGTCAAGGGAAGTATAAAGTCCACTCACTTCCAGACCATAGGTGAGCTGACTGAAACCCGGAAGAAAATAGGTAAAATCCAGCCCTCCCTCAAATCCGCTAATCGACGATGAACGGGTTACGTATTCGGCCTGGTCAAAATCAATGGAATATTTTGACAGGGCAAACTTCCCTCGAATAAGCGCGGAGCTGTTCAAAGGGGTGAGCATAAATGTGGTACCTCCTCCAGAAGCGGTCCAGTGAAAGTCCGCCTGAGGCACGGTGGACGATTCTGCGAGTATGCTGGCCCGGTCATCGAAATGGAATCCAAATAGGTTGATTTTACTTCCGTTATCGGCGTTCACGGTCACTTTCCCGTATAGATCGGTGAACTGGTAGGGCAAGCCTTGATCGGGGATGTTCCCCAGTCCTCCGTAAAGGGTCTTGGATGTTTGATTCAGGTAGCTATGTTTTGCGGAAATTAAGAAGGTACTGCTTGCGCCTCCGTCGTATTTGGCTTTAGACAAGGGGCCTTCCAGCATGCCTCGGGCCATCATGGGAGAGGCGGAAAGTTTTCCTGCCAGGCGGTTCTTGTTGCCGTCTTTGGTCCGAATATCCACGATGGCAGAGGTTCGGTTTCCATACTGGGCGTTGTAGGCGGCGCTTTGCACATCGACGTTTCGAATGGCATCGGTCTCAAACACAGAATAGAGCCCAATGGAGTGAAATGGATTGTAAATGGTGATCCCATCCAGGAGTATGCCTGTCTGAACGGGGGATCCTCCCCGAATATAGAGTTGTCCACCCTGATCTCCGGTGAAGATGACCCCGGGGACTACCTGAAGATACTGGGTGACATCTGTTTCTCCTCCAGCACTGGGTAAAAGGTTGATTTCTTTGGGGGTGATGGTCGTGGTTCCGATTTGTGTCTCCGTTCTACGGGCGGACTTTCTGGCAGAGATTTCCACCCCTTGCAAGGCCAAGGCGCGAGAACTGAGAAAAAGTTTCTTGGTAACGATTTCGTTGGCGGCGACGGTCACCGAAGTGCGGGCCGTATCATAGCCCAAAACCGTAGTAAATAAGGTGTAGGTACCCGCCGGAACCTGAGAGAAAGTAAAGTATCCGTCGACATCTGTCTGGACCACGAATCGGGTTCCCTCCAGCAAGACATTCGTGAATATCATGGGCTCTCCGTCGGACTTATCATAAATGAACCCTTTGATGGTTCCCGTTTGAGCAAAGCTCGTTTGAAGGGATAGGAAGATAAGGATGAATCCCAACAGAGGTCTCAGGTGCATAAATCTTATTTTTCGAATTCGAAATTAGGGCGAAAATTACATTTTTATTTAGTTTCGGGGGCTGTTACCCTTCTGCTTCCATCAAAAAAAGCACAGAAGGCCCGGTTTTGGTAGCAATATTTTGATGGATTTTAGCCAAGCGAGGAGATTTAGGTTTCTCCCGTCGAAAAGCTGAGGAAATTCCGATGATGAATATTTATTCTTCCGACCAGATTCGGCAAATCGAAGATTATGCCCAGCATCGAGGCTGGGTGCGTGAGCAGGCCCTGATGGAAGAGGCGGCCAGTAAGTCCGTGGACTGGCTGGTTCAGGCCTATGGGCCGGATACGGTCTTTGTTATACTGGCAGGTCCCGGTAAGAATGGGGGCGATGGGCTGGCAGTCTGTCGAATGCTTCGGGATCGGGGCTATACAGCAAAAGCTTACTTATTCCCTTTCCGAGACCCCCTGGCGCCCGCCACCCTGGACCAGGAGCAAAAACTTAGAACTGCCTATCCTCAATCCCTGGAGTGGATTCCCGAAGGAGGACGGATCGAAGGGGTGGGGGAACATACGGTGATCCTCGACGCATTACTGGGACTTGGGCTAAACCGCCCTGCCCAGGGCTGGGTAGGAGAGATGCTGGCTCGCATAGACCGTTTCCCGCAGCAGAAAATTGCTTTGGATATTCCCTCGGGGCTTCCAGCCGACCGGTTGCCCGAACCCGGAACACCGTTTATTCGCGCCCAGACGACCCTGTGTTATCACTTTATCAAACGAAGCTTCCTGCATGAAGAAGGGGCCCGGGTCTCCGGCCACGTGGTCTATATCCCGCTTTCCATCCCGGCCGAGGCCAAGGAAGCGGTGAGCAGTTTATATTCCGTGATTCAGACGGAGTCCATGAAAAAGATTTTTAAGCCAAGAGATCGGTTTAGCCACAAAGGAAGCCTTGGGCACGGTTTGCTTTTGGGTGGATCCAAAGGGATGTTGGGGGCGGCCCTCCTTATGGCCGAAGGGGCTTTGCGCGCTGGAATCGGCAAACTTAGCCTGCGGGTACCCAGCATTGGTTATACCCTGGCTCAGTCTCAGGTGCCGGAGGCCCTTTGTTCGGTGGGTGGCACGGATTACCTAAGCGATTTCGGAGATCCGCAGGGCTATCAAGCCATCGGCCTGGGTCCCGGAATGGGCACCCGACCAGAAACCGGAGAAGCGCTGGATCGTTGGTTGGATCGAGTACGTATTCCTTTGGTTATCGACGCCGATGCATTGAATTTGCTGGCCAAGAATAAGGATACCCTGCATCGCATCCCCCCGGAGAGCATCCTTAGCCCGCATCCCAAGGAATTTGATCGCCTGTTCGGCCCCAGCGATAACAGCATGGAACGGATGGAAAAGGCCCGCCATCAGTCGATGAAATACAACCTGCACATTCTTCTTAAAGGACATTATACCCAAATCCTCAGTCCGGACGGGAGTGCCGTTTACTTGAATCAATATGGCGCGGGCCTTGCAACGGCTGGGTCCGGAGATGTGCTCACGGGCATTCTCACCGGAATGTTGGCTCAAGGCTATACACCCTCTCAAGCCGCCCGGCTAGGAGCTTATTTGCATGGGCTGGCTGGAGAGAAAGCGGCAAACTTATATGGGGAGGAGTCGATGATCGCGGGAGACATACCCAAGTGCCTGGGCGCCGCCTTTAAGCATTTGGCGCCCGCCTCTCCCCCAGGTCCATGGATTGAAGGTTTAGAGGAAGATCATAGGAACTCGTGACCGATATCTCTGCGGTATTGCTTGCCTTCAAAATGGATCAGGGCCGCATTGCGATAGGATTGATTCAAAGCCTCCTTCAGGTTGTCCCCCAGGGATGTCAAGGCCATCACTCTTCCGCCCGCCGTTACGACCTCCTCATTCTCTGTCCGAGTTCCAGCATGGAAGATATAACCGGAGCGGATTTCGTCCAGGCCCTTAATGGGAATCCCTTTGGGGTAATCTCCAGGATATCCGGGGGAGGCGAGGATGACCGTACTGGCAACCTGGCTGCTGATTTGCATTTTGGATTCGAACTGATCCAGGCTTTGGTCGGGTATCGCTAATAACATAGCCAGCAGATCTCCTTGTATTCGGGGCAGGATGACTTCCGCCTCCGGATCCCCCAGTCGACAGTTGTACTCAATAACATAGGGATCCTCGTCCACCCGGATGAGACCGAAAAACAGAAATCCCTGATAGGGAATTCCATCCTTGATCAATCCGGCTAAAGTAGGTTCTATGATCTGGGTTCTTATTTTTTCCATGAACCGCTCCTGGGCAAAAGGAACGGGCGATATGGCCCCCATCCCCCCGGTATTGGGTCCCGAGTCGCCTTCGCCGATTCGTTTATAATCTTTGGCCTCGGGAAGCAGCAGGTAGTTTTTCCCGTCGGTAAGTACAAAAACGGAGAGTTCAATTCCTGAAAGGAAGGACTCGATCACCACTTTTTTCCCTGCGTCTCCAAATTGGTCCCCCTGGACCATGGAGGTAAAGGCTTCGATGGCTTCGTCTACGGTCGCGGCGATTATTACCCCTTTGCCCGCGGCCAGGCCATCGGCTTTGATTACAATAGGCGGAGCGAGGGTTTTGATGTAAGCCTGGCCCTCTTCAAACTGGGTGGCGGAAAAAACCCGATAGCTTGCCGTCGGTATCCCATGGCGGATCATGAATTCCTTGGAAAAAGACTTGCTGCTTTCCAGCTGGGCCCCAGCCTTGGCAGGGCCAAGGACTTGGATGGACTGGGTTCGAGGGTCGGCTGCAAAATGATCGACCAGTCCGGCTGCTAAGGGATCTTCTGGGCCGCAGAGGACCAGATGAATGTCGTTTTCGAGGCAGAAACGCTGTATCCCCTGGAAGTCCATGGGAGAAAGGGGAATATTCTGGCCGTAGGTACGAGTCCCTGCGTTCCCTGGGGCGATGAAAAGGCGTCCGCATTTGGGAGACTTTGAGAGTTTCCAGGCCAGCGCGGATTCTCTACCTCCGGTTCCAAGAAGGAGAATATTGGTTTTCTGCATAAAATCAAGGGTTTCAAAAGACAAAAATATTCAAATAGCCTTATCTTACGGAAAATTTATTCACTGTCTATGATGCAGAACTCCGCCGCAAAGGCCCGTCACCCCAAAGGATTGCCCTTTTTATTCTTCACAGAAATGTGGGAGCGATTCGGATACTACCTTATGCTGGGCATCTTCGTTCTTTATATGATTGATGTGGAATCGGGACTTTCTATTCCCGACCGGAATGCGGACGATATTTTTGGCACTTTTATCGCCATTACCTATTTGACGCCTTTTATCGGGGGATTTCTAGCAGACCGGAAGCTGGGTTATATTAAGTCGGTGTACTTGGGGGGGATCCTCATGGCGATGGGGTACATTGGCCTGGCCATGTCTGGCATGGCCATGTTTTATACCTCGATTGTCTTGATTGTGATTGGGAATGGATTCTTCAAGCCCAATATTTCGACGCTTTTGGGAAACCTTTATTCTCAGCCCGCCTTTAAAAAAGCCAAGGACTCGGGTTATAATCTATTTTACATGGGTATTAATATAGGGGCCTTTATCGCGCCGATTGTGGCCGCCTATATGCGTAACCGATATGATTGGGGGGCGGCTTTTATTACC
>CAZYEZ010000068.1:0-11724 GCA_964646775.1 uncultured Chitinophagaceae bacterium
CTTATTTAGATAGCCTTGTTTAGTGCTTTGATTATCAACGAGTTGCGAAGATTTTTCTGATTCATTATCTAATTCATTGTCTGACTCATCTTCTGACTCATGGTAAGGAACCGAATGGGGACGCTCGTCTGCCGAATGAATCGGCACAGTCACCGAGGTCGTAGCCCTTTGGCCATGATGCGCTTCTTCCATTCCCTTTTCTGCCAATAGGTAATAACCTCCCACGGCCGCCGTGGAAACAAGAAGCCAACCGCCCAAATAAGCAAGGCGCTTACGCCATAAAGGAGCCGCTCCCCCTCTGGGCTTTGATGGCATATGCTCATCGAGCAAGGCTTCCATCCGAGTCCAGGACCCAGGGGGTTCCTTGGCCTCCCCTCCGGAAAGCCTCCCGCGGACCAATTCGTCAATATGAATGAATTCTTTATCCATATGGATAAAATTTATTTTTTATAATTTAGTTTCAGCGCCTCAATCTTTTCCCTCAGTATCTTTCTGCCTTCCGACAGATGCCACTTTGAAGTGCCCTCACTAATGGACAATAATTTACCGATCTCTTCATGAGAGTATCCTTCCATTACGTACATATTGAATACCATTCTCGTCGCATCTGGCAGGGAATGAACCAATTCCAGCAACTGGTTATAGTATAAGCGATCGGCGTGGTCTTTATGTACAAACTGGTCTTTTTCAATGAGTTTAATTTTCTCGGTATAGCGAATGTTCTGCTTAACAAAGTCAGAAACCGCGTGAAAGACAATTTTTCGAAGCCATCCCTCGAAGGAACCCTGGAAACGATACTGGTCGATCTTCTGAAAAGCCCTTAAGAAACCATTATGAAGGACTTCTTCGGCCAGCATCTCTTCATCGATATAACGACGTACTACGCCCATCATCCGTCCATAGAATAGATGATACAGCTTCTCCTGAGCAGCCCGCTCGTTGCGGCTGCAGCCCTGAATGAGCTCCTCAAGCTCGCTTGTCTGTCCTTGAATATGATGAGTCAAAATGCTAATCAATCGAAAACTGGCCCCGTTTTATCTACGTTATACCTATTGCATAGACACGGTCTATACCGTTTGGGTTGGGTTTTGGAGGGGACCCAGTCTTAAGTTTAACAAAATAGAATCGTCGAAGAATTCTCAAAGCCTAAGTTAAATCATCGCCGCAATTTCCTAGAAATTCTTTTCCAGGTTCTTTTAAGGCAAGCGGGGAGACTTCCACTGGCATTGAATGCCCAGCATCCAGTGGCGCCCGGGCATGGGTCGATAAGCGGCCAAACGGTGGTCCTGGTTCCAGCAGTTTAGGACTTGAGCTTGGACCATCCCTGTCCAAGATCCCGCTTCCCAGTTCCAATCCAGTCTAAAATGCCCCAGGTCGTAAGGTTCAAGATATTGGGATTCGTCGAGGCTGGTAAATCGATACCCGGTATACCCGTGCGTGTATTGAAGGGACCATTTTCGCCATGCGGCGCTTCCCAGCGCTTGAATCCGATAACGCGGGCTATAAGGTATTTGATACCCTTCCAGATTTCCGCCCATGATAGAACCGGGTCCCTGGGTTGATCGGATATAGGCGCTGCGAACTCCGAGAGTCCATTGAATGGGTCCAGAAGCCTTCCTCCATTCCGTATCCGTTTCCCAGCCTCGGCTAAATACCGCATTTAGATTATGAGGCGTCCAGATAGATCCGCCCATCCATATGATCCAGTCCTGGACCTGCCGGGCGAAAACCGTGGAGCGATGGCGAATCTGGTGTGACCCGGCTACCAAGGTATAGACGGCCCCCAGATCCATACCCCAGCCCTGCTCTGGAAGGAGCCGGGGGTTCCCCCCGGGCTCAAGAAAACGCTCGAACAGACTGGGTCTGCGATAAGAGCGCTGCAGGTTCATGGTCAATATCCCTTTTTCAATGGGCTGAAACTGGATACTCGCGGAAGGCAAAACCAGCCGATGTCCATCGAAGGAGGCCAAACGAGCAGCCAGTCCTGCGACCCATCGATGGTCGTCGAAGGGCCAATGAATGGCTAAGCCAAGGGCCTCCTGATGCTGGGAGGCCAGGCGATGGTCATCGCCGGTCCGGGTGAAGGAAAACTGAACCGGAATGAAAACCCGAAGCCGCCGACCATTATTCAAAGATTGCTCCCATCCGGCTTCCGCAAAAAACAGATGGGATTGCAGCCCGGAGACCAGATCTATGGCCGAATCTTCATACCGACTCCGATCCGAAGTCCAGCCGCCTATCAGAAAAGCCCTTCCCCTGCCCAGGGATTTTTCCAGGTTCATGGACCAGCGGTAAGAATGCTCCCACTGCGTTTTCACCGAATAGCGCTCGAACAATGCGGCAGGCAATTCTTTATAGCTGTTTTGCCACCAGAAGCTGGTTTGTATTTGCCCTCCCCGAATTCGCCGACCCATTTGTGCGATCAAAGCCCGGGAGCGGAAGCCCGCATGATCCATCCTCCTCTGCCCCTTTTCTGGATGTTCATAGGGAAAATCATTGCGGGCCTGCGATTGCCAGGCCCCAAGGGAATAAGCCCATTTCCCCGAGGCCCCTTTTCCCTGGATGGATGTTTGTCTCTGTCCAAAGCTTCCGGCACCCAAACGCGCACGCCATGCAAAATGGCTGCCCGTGTCCGCCCAGGCTAAGGGCGTCGCTAGATAAAGACCTCCGCCCATATGTCCGGCGCCCCATAAGGCTCCCCCTCCTCCATACAGCAATCGGACTTCCTCCATGAGATCGACGGCCAGGGTGGAAAGGTCTGCCTGCCCATGGGCCGGATTCTGCAAGGGAATCCCGTTCCAATATACCTGGGTTTGGGCTGCCGAGGCCCCGCGGATGCGCAGGCTGGACATGCCGTTTACGCCATAGCGATGGACAAAAACCGGATACTGATCGCTAAGGAGGGCATCGACCGTCTGGAATCCATAGCGGTTTAACTGGTCGGTATCCAGGGTGTCCATGATTCCCCCGGGCGAATAGTATTGCCAGCGCGCGCTCAGCGGGGTTGCCTGAATGATGCGACGGGCCCTGACCTCTATGGCATCGAGGCTATCCGAGAAGGCCTGTCCCCTCCCTAGCCAGGGAAAAGTCAGCATGGCCAGAATCGCCAGCCCAGTTCCGCTCAGTTTTCGGGCCCCGTTCATAAACCCTTATCAAAATAGACCGCTTTCGGACCTATGGACGTTTCGAAGGCATCGATCCGATTTCCCTCGGCATCGAACCGGATCACTTGTCCTTTCTGAACAAATCCCCGGGGATCGGTGATATAAAGTTCTCCGGTCTCCTGATCCAGACCCAGGCCCCAAAAATACTGCTGAGCCTCCGCCGGAATCCAGGGATCGGTGGGCAGCTCATCGGCTGTTAGAGGCATACGAAATACGCCGTAGGCATCCTGGCCGCCAAAGAAATCCAGTCCAATATAATACAAGGCACCGCGCGATTCATCCAAGGCAAGGCGCAGGGCCTCGGTCTGGTCAGGAAAAGCCCAGGACCTTTCGATGACCTTGTTCCAGGCATCGATGCGTGTCAATCGGGATCTGCGACCTTCGGCCGCATTACCGGAAAGAAGCCAAACCTTGCCCTGGGAAGTGACGGCAAGGGTATGCGGGGCAGGCCCTTCGAGTCCGATGGGCTCCTTCCAGGTATCGGATTTCGAATCTAAAATCAGCAACTGCCAGCATTCCTCGTCCCAGCAGGCGATCCAAACCTCCGATCCAATGCGAACCATCGATTCCGCATTTTTAAACGGCATGGTCAAAATATTCTCGATCTGATAGGTCCGGGTATTCATCACATAGATATGGGGCGAGTACAGGCTTGACACATAAGCCTTATCCCCATCCATGGGCAACATGCGACGGGGTTTCGGTATTTCGAGGGTTCCCAGCTCCTGAAACTTCTGGCGATCCATGACTCGAATGCGATCCGAATTATTAATCAAAAGAAACAGTTGCTGATCTATGATCTCCATGGACTCGAAAACATCCCCCAGTCCTCCCGAAGAGGCCGGCGGAAAAACTTGGTCAAAGTATTCCTTGCGAAGGGGATCATAAAGGCCCAAGCTGCTATTCCCCGCCCCCAAGTTTCCCTCGCAAATGACCCATATGCGTTCCTCCTGAACCCCGCCTTGACCGCCCGAAGGAGGCTGCGCTGCGCTGGGCTTATCTTTGGTACATGCGCCAAGGAGAACAGTCAGGATCGCGACTAAGGCGAGGGATAATGATGTAATTTTTCTGTCCATGTTCTTCCATTATTAGATCGTATCCAAAGAATATAAGGTCCCGCCGGCCAGGAAGACAGGTCCAAGCTATATACTCCTGGGGCAGACTGCACCCATGCCAGGGGCTTATGAACCGCCCCCCCCGGGTCGATCAATGCCGCCATCCAGTCTCCTTCGGGTTCTTTATCCCAATGTAAATGCAGGCGATGGACCACCGGATTGGGATAAACCTGGTAGGGCCTCTCCATTTGGCCTTCCCGTTCCGTAAGACCCGCCGGAAACCTTCCTTTTTGATAAAAGGCGCCCACTGCATCCAGATCAAAGCCCCCGACGGCAAAATCCGTCGGATAAGGATCGTTGATGATCCGCCCATCTTTGTCGCGAGACCCCAGGGCACCGATTTGCCCAATGACATCCACCAGCCGTATATGGGTGATATGATTCAGATCCAGGCCCGGCGGATCCTTCAGGTCCTCGAGATCGAAAGGGGTTCCAAATCCCCCAACGTATTTCCCCGCCAGATTGTGCATGACTGCAGCATCCACAAAAACCCCCGCTCCCGGAATCTGGGTTGTGGTATCTCCTTGATAGCTTGCCGGAAACCGGTAAAAGTCCACCCCATTATCGCTCACTTCAACAAAAGCCAATTCCAGAAAAGCCAGCGATGGATCCTGGGGATGTTTAAACCCATTTTCAAAAACGGCAAAATCGGGACCCGGCCCATTATAAATGGGGGCATCAAAGATCAAGGTGACCACCCCGCTATCCCCCAGGCTGACTACTTGAAAATCAGCAGGCCCCAGGGCCAAATCGGCCGAACCGGAACTCGGTTTCCCCAGCGATTTATCGGCGATATCTATCCAGCCTATTTGGGCCTGAACTTGATCGGCCCAGCCAGTAAAAAGCGGGCTATCTCTAGGCACAGCGGTCGAACCCGGCATCCCCGCCTGCGGGGGAAACTGAGCCCGGGCCAGAGACGGCCATAGAATCAGGGCCAAGGCCGCTCCAGGAAAGAGACCCCGGGCCAGGAATCGAATAAAGTATAAACAGAGGCAAATATGCATTATCTAGCCGTTTTTATCATGGACCAGGTTTGGCGGTACCCGGGGCCCTTTATTTCAAAAATATAGGTTCCTGCGCAATAGGGTTTCATGTCCACCCTAAAGGGACTGACCTGCCATGGTTGATCAAGAATAACAGCGCCGTTCATGGAATAAACCCGGATCCGGGAATCTGCCGGCGGTTGGGCTTCGATCGTTACCTTATCCATAAATGGGTTCGGGTAGGCACGCCATTTCGGCCCTAAATCGCTGGTTGCTACCGACTGCGATGATTCGATGGTCAAATCATCCATACAAAAATACAGGGGAGTATTCACACCAAAGGGGCCAATATCCGAGGAGCTCAGCCTAAATTCCAGGCTATCGACCGGCCCCAGGGGACGAAGATTCACCCATTTCCAGCCTCGGTATATGGTATCCTGAGCCGTATCTGAGAACCGGTAATCCGCCAAATAGACCTCCACGCTGTCTGCGCTTCGCTGACCTTGGTGGTAAGCATAAACCGTGAGCTTGAACCAATCCGGTCGTTGCCCGTCCGCGCCACCAAAAGGCTCCACGCCAAAATTCGGATCGCCGTATTTCATGATATGCCAGGCAAAAGTCGAATTAGAAATATAGAAACCGCGGACAGAGAGACCCCGGTAGTTATCCTGAAGGTAAAGGCGGTTCTCCTCTCCAAAACAAACGGCATACTGGGGCGAGCCCAAAGCTCCGAGCCCTTCCCGGGAAGCGTACTGGTTTAAGAAACTACCGGTGAGGGTATCGCTGTGGTTCGAGTATACAAAGCCGCTAGACAGAAACTGAAGGCCCCAGGCCGTATCGTAGTATGTCGGAAAATAGGCCGCCCCATCCACAAAGCCCACATCCTGACCGGGCTGGCTGTAATTAACGTAGAACGTATCCGGCCCCGGCAGGGGCAAAGACTCGAAATCCGATACCAGGATAAAAGGTTGGCTATGTCCCAGCAGGACACCAGACAGCAAAACAGAAAGAAGACTAAAAATTCTGCGCATGATTATGATGGTTTTTAATTGGTTTAAAATGAATCAATCAAAAAACCCAAGCACAGGAGAAAAGGTGTCAGAGAAAGAAAAAGCAGGAAAGGATACCGCCTCGAGCCTTGTCTTATCTCCGCTTTTTTTCCCGAAAGCATGGATAAGGACTGAATCAGGCAGGTCTTCTGACTTACTTCTTTCTTCGGTAGGCCTTCCCGCGAAAAGCAGTGGCAAAAATAGATACCGAGAAATCGGAAGATTACAGCATCGGGCAATGTTCAGGATTTACACCTGATTCCCTTTTCATTGGTTTCCTTTTTATCGTTTTCAGAATCTAAGGAATCCAAACCTCATTCGCAGGCAAAACTAAGCTTTTTGCCCTATATATTCCTAAACTTTTTCCGCAGGCTTTCGACCGAGGCCAAAGTCGCGCTGCATCATGGTCTCATAGAAAAACATTCCGGCGGCCACCGAGACATTAAAAGAATCAAGGTCCGATCCCATGGGGATATGAACGAGTTGATCGGCCATGCGGCGTGATTCTTTTCCGATCCCTTTGCCTTCCGAGCCCAAGATAAAACAGGTCGGCGAGCGAAGATCTAATTCATGGACGGGCCGCGCGCCCTGGCGATCACTGGCCAGCACCTGAATTCCATGCTGGCGGAGCAGATCGATCCCTTGGGCTACGGAGGGTACCCGCGCAATCGGCAATTGGGAAAGGGTATGGGCCGAGGCGATAACCGAGTCGGAGGTAATGGCCGCCGAAGAAGAGGTGGGCAGAATCAGCCCATGGCCTCCACAGCCATAAAGCGAACGCCCGATGGCGCCCAGGTTGCGGGTATCGGTAACCCCATCTAAAAGGGCCAATAATGGAATTTGACCCCGATTCTGAACCTGCGATATCAAGGATTCTAGATCTTGATATTCGACCAGGGCCCCTAGGGCCAGCGCCTCTCCTTCGAACCCTCGGCAGAGTTTGCGAAGCTTCTCGGCCGGCACCCAACTAATAGGGATCGCGGCCCGACGGGCTTGCTGGCGAATGGCCCCGATTTTTTCTCCAGAGGCCGTGCGCAGCATATAGATCTTCTCGAGACTTTCCCCCCGGCCGATCGCCTCAAGGATGGCTGGCGCTCCCTGTATGATTGAGACCGGGGAAGATGGATGCTTCATAGGGTTTGGGTATTATAAGAACGGATCTTGAAGAAAGTCTTGGAGAACGATGAGGGGACGGGCTTGGCGCTTTACCCCGCTCATCAGGCCATATTGTGGAACACCCGCTGAACATCCTCGTCCTGCTCTAGTCGCTCAATGAGTTTGAACACTTCCTCGGCCTGTTCATCGGATATTTCTACCAGGGTTTCGGGAACCCATTCCAGTTCCGCAGAAATGGGCGTGATGCCCCGCTCTTCGAGGGCTTTTTGAAGTGAACCAAAATCCGAAAACGCCGACCGAAGAATCCATTTCCCTTCGGCATTCTCTCCCATCTCCTCCAGTCCCGCATCGATCAGCTCCAGCTCCAGGCTTTCGGGATCCGTACCCTGAGGCTCCAATGTAAAGACCCCGTAATGGCGGAAGAGAAATCCGACGGACCCGCTGGTGCCCAGACTGCCTCCCCCTTTATTAAAATGAGAGCGAACATTGGCCACCGTCCTTGTCGTATTATCGGTGGCGGTTTCTACCAGGATTGCAATGCCATGGGGCCCGTAGCCTTCATAGAGTACTTCATCATAATCACTGGTATCCTTGCCCAAGGCATGGCGAATGGCCGCCTCAATACGATCCTTGGGCATATTGACCGATTTGGCATTTTGCATGATGCGCCGAAGCATGGGGTTGGTGGCCGGATCCGGTCCTCCTTTTTTTACGGCGATGGCAATCTCCTTTCCAATCCTTGTAAACTGTTTGGCCATACGATCGTATCGCGCAAACATTTTCGACTTTCTAACTTCGAATATTCGACCCATGAATTCAATTAAAACTAATACGGTGGGGGCAGAGAATCGATTTCATCGCTGCCATAAATAGCATCACAAAAATAAGAATTGTTTCCAGATCCATTTCGTCCAAGAAAAAGAATTCCTAAATTCGCATCTATGAAAATTCGTGTGCTCCAACGATTTCGCTTCATCGCGCTCCTAGAAGGGATTTCCTATCTCGCATTGGTATTTATGGCCATGCCCCTGAAATATTGGGCTGATTTTCCCGAAGCCGTTCAATATACGGGTTGGGCCCACGGCCTGCTCTTCATCCTATATTTTGCTTTTTTGCTGCCCGCATGGATGAAATGCAGATGGTCTTTTCCCAAAGTGGCTTCCCTGGTCCTGGCCTCTTTGATTCCCTTCGGCGCCTTCGTCGCCGACCGCAAAATCAAGGAAGAAATCGAGCGGGAGCTGATCGCCGCCGAAAACTAAAAAGCGAGTTCATCGCTTCGGAAGGTAAACCAGAAACTTGTCTTCTAGGTCCTCATGGGGCATCCAGGTATCCAAAGCGATGCAAGTCACCGAAGAGGCTTGCCCGGATTCGGCAATCTCCCGACGCAGATCTCCCCCTTTCAAGGCCATGAGTCCATGGGCCCTCGCTTCTTTGCCCTTCCCCTGTCCAGGGCGAATCAAGTCTTTTGACCAATCCCATAGATCTTTCAAGGGGGCTACGGCGCGGCTCACGACAAAGTCAAAGGGGCCGGACTGGTCCTGCCCTCGGCCCTTCACGGCCCTCAGGTTCTCCAATCCTAAGGCTTGCGAAATCTCCTGGACGGCCCGGATCTTTTTGCCGATGCGATCAACGAGAAAAAACGAAGTTTCCGGAAATAGAATCGCTAAGGGAATCCCCGGGAATCCCCCGCCAGTTCCCAAGTCCATGACCTGCTCCCCTGGCGCAAAGGAATAAAATCGAGCCAAGGAAAGCGAATGGAGAACATGACGGGAGTATAAGCGATCCATATCTTTTCTCGAGATGAGATTGATTTTCTGATTCCATGCTTCATATAAAGGCTGCAATTGCCTAAACTGGGCCTCTTGTTTCTGCGTTAGCGAGGGGAAATACTGGAGGATCGATTCCATGTTTTCTGATTTTTCCAAAATATATAAGGCGCCAAAATCAAATGATACAGGCTCCAAAAAAAGTCAAAGCGAATCCAAGTATATGCGGAGGAAGGCCAGTCCAAGCGCCGCCGAAGCTTATCCCATATAATAAGCATGGCCACGACACGGAGACCCATCAAGCCGAGCGCTTCTCCATAGAATCCCATTAAAAACATCCAAAGAAAACCCCACCAGCAAAAAGCGTGGCTTAATGCATAGAGTCCCAATCCTAATTTAGGAATGCTGCGATAATATTTTCCCGTCGATACATGACGCTGCTTCTGCATCAACCAGTCTTTCCAGGTCGCCGGCGGCGTGGACAAGGTCTGCGCCTGGCGGTCAAACAGGTAGAGCACGGGCGTTCCCTTGGGTTGCAGGCGCATAAACAGGTCATCATCCCCGGAAATGGTTTTTTTCCATAATGGGTGCTCCTGTACCGCTTCCCAACTCGACTTATGTGCAAACAGATTTCGACCCAAAGCCATATAGGGATAACCTGCCGCCCCCCCTGCATAAGCCATAAGATAACTGTGCAGGGTTTCGGCCTGAACCAGGGCGTTCAAGGTTCCCGGTCCTTGTTCATAGAGTCCCGGTCCACAAATGATCGGATAGGCACCCGCTTGAGCCGCCATGGTTTTTATCCATGCAGCGTCCCGGGGGCGGCAGTCTGCATCGGTGAGCAAAATATGATCGTAACGAGCTTGGGCAAGTCCATGGGACAGGGCGTCTTTTTTTCCTGGAAACCGCCGAGGCGTTTTGGGATCCAGGCGAAGGATTCGAAGCCAAGGATAATCCGCCGCCAACGCTTGCAAGACTTCCTGGCTCTCGTCCGTAGACCGATCATCCACCACGAGCACTTCAAAATTCGGTGAGCCGTCTTCCTTCCTGTATATTTGCGCCAGAATTTCCGGCAAATGGTTCTTGAGCGCGCTGGCCTCCTGATGAGCACAGATGATCACCGATACCGGAATCGCCGTATTTTCTCCCTCTCTTTTAGGTTTTGGGGGAGGCGGATCGGAAAATATCCGGGACAGAACCCCCAAAATAAAGACGAACTGAATGCACAGGGACGTCAGGAAAAGATAAACCATGAAGGTAACCATCAGCCAGCAAAGAAACATAAAAAATGGATTTTGAAATTCTTCACCAGGACCCGAACTCCCAGGCTAGAACCGGATTGATCCGCACAGACCACGGAAACATCGAGACCCCGGTATTCATGCCGGTGGGTACGGTGGGAAGCGTGAAGGGGATTGCCCAGGAGTCCTTGGCCGACCTCCTCGATGCCAAGATCATCTTGGGTAACACCTACCACCTATACTTAAGACCGGGGACCCAGGTTCTAGAAGGAGCCGGAGGCTTGCATCGTTTTATGAGCTGGGATCGGCCACTGCTTACCGATAGTGGTGGCTATCAAGTCTACTCCTTGGGGGCCCAAAGAAAAATCAAGGAAGAGGGGGCCGAGTTTCGCTCCCATATTGATGGCAGCAAACAACTTTTCACCCCAGAACTCGTCATCGATATACAAAGGAAGATCGGTGCGGACATCATCATGTCCTTTGACGAATGCTGCCCCTACCCGACGACTTATGAATACGCCCGCCAATCCATGGAACGGACGCACCGCTGGATTAAAAGAGGCTTTGATGCCATGCGATCCACCGCGCCCCTCTATGGCCACCGGCAGTCGCTTTTCCCCATCATTCAGGGGGGAACCTATCCGGATCTCAGGAAACGGTCGACGGAGTTCTCCATGGAAACGATGGCCGAGGGCCATGCTATTGGCGGATTGTCCGTAGGCGAGCCCGAAGAACTCATGTATGAAATGGTGGCCATCTGCTGCGCAATGCTGCCTCGGGAAAAGCCCCGGTATCTGATGGGCGTCGGTACGCCTTGGAACCTGCTGGAAAACATCGAACTCGGCATCGATATGTTTGACTGCGTCATGCCGACTAGAAACGGAAGGAATGGGATGTTGTTTACCTCCCTAGGGATCATAAATATTAAAAACAGGAAATGGGCGGAAGATTACAGTCCGGTGGATGAGACCCTCCCCAACTCCCCTTCGGCCCGCTATTCAAAAGCCTACCTCCGTCACCTTTTCATGTCCAAGGAGCTTTTGGGATTGCAGCTGGCAAGCCTGCACAATCTGAGCTTTTACTTAAATTTGATGCGGCAGGCGCGCGCCCAGATACGGGAAGGTCGGTTCACCTCCTGGAAAAACAAGACCCTTCCCCTGCTCAAACAAAGACGATAGGCCCCGGAACTCTCTAGCCAATATGAATATACTCGACTGGTATATACTTAAACGGTTCCTGGGCACTTTCTTCTATGCCCTCATCATTCTGTCGGTGATTGCCTGCGTCATC
>CAZYEZ010000069.1:0-11603 GCA_964646775.1 uncultured Chitinophagaceae bacterium
CCCGGTTTCTTTTTCATCGGCCTTCGCTTCCTGCCCCTCAGTAGGAACAACCACTTCCAGATCCTGAACCTCTCGAAGCTTCGGTAACTCGTCGGGGCTGCCAATGCCTAGATAATCCATAAAACTGCGGGCCGTTGCATAGGTGAGGGGTTTGCCGGGCATGTCCTCCTTTCGGCCGGAGATGACGATTAATTCTTTTTCCAGCAATCTCTGAATCGAATAATCGGCACTCACCCCACGGATATATTCGATCTCCGCCTTGGTAATGGGCTGCTTGTAGGCGACAATGGCCAAGGTCTCCATGGCTGCCGCGGAGAGCTTTTTTATATGCTTGTTCCCGTTGAGCTGGAGGACGGTCCGATGGAATGCCTTCTTAGTGAGGAACTGGTATCCCCCACCCACATCTCTAAGTTGAAAAGGATAATGGCTGGATTCATATTTTTCCTCGATGGCTTCGAGACATAAGTGTACCCGCTCGCCCTCGATGGGAGTCTCCAAAGCTTGGCTAAGCAGGTCAACCATTTCCATCACCGTCAGGGGACGGTCGCTGGCAAAAATCAATGCTTCAATATGAGGTATGAGCGTTTCGATATCCATGCCTTCTACATTTCCCGTTCACATCGAAAATAAGCAGGATATAGAGTGCAGAAAAATATAGTAATGCACAGGATGTGGAAAACATCATTCTTGCCTCCCGCCTTTATTCTAGGCAAATCTACGCCGTTTTAGGCAAAGAAAGGCCCGCCACCTTTTCAGGAAGGGGCTAAAACTCCAGTAAAAACAGCTGAGGGAAGGTTCCCATGAGCAGCAGCAGCAAGGCCGTTGCACCCAAATAGAATCGATCGAAGGCCGAAACCGGACTTGCGAGTTCGGTTTCCCCCGACTTGAAATACATGGCTATGATCACCCGGAAATAATAATAAACACTGATGGCCGCCATGAACAGTGCAAAGATGACCAGCCAGAAATACTGTCCCGTTTCGATAACGGCCCATAGCATGTAATATTTACCCATAAACCCTCCGGTCAGGGGAATCCCGGTAAGTGAAAACATAAAGATGGCCATGCAAGCAGCCAGGAAAGGCTCTTTCTTTGCCAGTCCTATGAACCCGTCGTAGGTATAATCCTTCATCTTCATCAATACGGCAAAAGCGCCCATGGTAGCCAAAGTATAGGCCAGCGCATAGATCATCAATCCCATCCATGCCATCGCATTGAAAGCAAGAATGGCCAGCAGCATGAATCCCGCCTGCGCGATCGAAGAGTAGGCCAGCATCCGTTTGACACTCTGCTGGAAAACCGCCGTAAAGTTACCTACAACCATGGTCGCTACGGTAATCAAGGCGATCACCATGGCCCAATGCTCGGAGACCTGGGAGAAGGATATGCCGAAGAGGCGAAGAAATCCGAAGAAGGCTCCGGCCTTGACAATGGTGGACATCAGCGCCGTAAACGGCGTCGGGGCCCCGTCATAGACATCCGGTGTCCATAAATGCATGGGCGCGGCGGATACCTTGAATGAGAAAGCCAGGACCAGGAAAAGAATCCCCGTCAGCGCCAGCGGGTTGATGGGATCGGCCTGCAGAAAGCTCAGACTGTTGATATAAAAGGATCCGGAGGCACCATATACCAAGGTGATCCCCATCAGCATGATCCCCGTTGAGAAAGCCCCCTGCAGAAAGTACTTCAAAGAGGCTTCACTGCTTTTCAGATTCTTCTTGTCACTTCCCGCCAGGATATACTGAGGGATGGACATGATTTCCATCCCCAGGAAGAGGAGGAGTAGATGCTGAAAACTGGAGAGAATAAAAACACCGGTAAGAATAAAGCAAATCAAGGCAAAGTACTCCGCAACATGGACTCCAATCCTTTGCATTTCTCGGCCAAAAAGGAGGGCAAACATCCAGGCAGCACCCGCCATGAGAAAATTAAACCAGAGATTGAGCCGATTCACCTGGATCATCTCGTTAAAAAACGGAGAAGGACGGTCGGCCGTATGGGTCAGAACTTCCCAACCGCAAACGCAAAAAATCAGAAAGAGCAGGAAGCTTCCCATTATGCTTATCGTCCTCTTATCCTTTACGGTGATGCTGATAAACATCATCAAAACACCCAACAGTGCTGATGCAATTATTGCCTTCATATTCTAGAACCGAAATTTCCTGAATGATCCGGGAAACTCTCTGTTTTTAGTCGTTTAAAATAATATTTATTATCCGATGTCTTCTACCGCCCGATTCCGCCTAGAGGGTGGATGCCATCCATCCTGCAAAGGAAGAGGTCAGATCTAGAATCGGTTGGGGATAAAACCCAAATACCAGAATGACCCCGGCAACGGTTATCAGACATAGATATTCATTCATTTCTAGTTTTTTCACACTTGCTTCGCTGTGCTTACCCGTACCAAAAGCCGTTTTCTGCACCATCGTAAGCATATAGGCAGCGCCAAAAATAATCGCCGTCCCGGCGGCTACCATATAAAGCACCCGATAGACGGAATTCATATGGAATAAGCCCTGAAACATCAAGAACTCTCCGGCAAAGCTATTGGTAAGCGGAAGCCCAATATTGGCCATAGCTACCAGGATCAGGACCGCCGCCAAGGCCGGCATGGCGGTGGCCATGCCTCCCATCTGATTCATATCCCGGGTTCCCCACCGCTGCTCCAATATGGCGGCAATGATCCATAGGCCGGTAATGCTCACGCCATGGTGAAACATCTGGATCATCAATCCATGAATGCCGATCTGAGTTCCCGAAAGGGATGCGGCGACCATTAGCCCCATATGGGCCATGGAGGCATAAGCGATCATTCGCTTCAAATCTTTTTGAACCAAAGCCATCAACGAGGCATAAACAATACCCACCACCGCGAGGCCAACCACGGTATCCATCCAGAAGGCTGCCCCCAAGGGAAGGACGGGGATTAACCATCGTAATATCCCGAACAATCCCATTTTAGCCATCAGGGCACTGAGATAAATCGTTACCTCCGGTTCGGATTGCTCATAAGTATCCGGCTGCCAAGTATGAAAGGGGAACATGGGCATTTTAATAGCCATGGCGACAAAGATCAGGGCAAAGACCCATGCTTGCATTCCCTCGGGCAGGGACTGTCCGGCCAAAACCATATGGCGCCAATTGAATGCTTCCCCTCCCGCAAACCGGGTGGAAAGAAAAATCAGAGCCGCCAACATCATAAGGCTTCCCACGAAGGTGTATATGAAAAACTTGATCGTCGAGCGAATCCGGCGTTCGCCACCCCAGCCCGAGCAAAGAAAATAAGTGGGGATGAGCGCCAACTCCCAGAAAAAATAGAACAGCAGGCCATCTAAAGAAAGAAACACGCCCGTGACGCCTGCCTGGGCCAGCAAAAGCAGGGAATAAAAACGGGCAGGTTTGGGATTTCCAGTACCTGAAAACAGAAATACCAAGCTCATGACCAAACCTGTCAGAATGCAAAGGAGAATGGATAGGCCATCCCCAACCAGACTGAATTGGGCACCCAGCATAGGAATCCAGCTCCGGCTCCAGTGCAGGGCATCCCCCTGGGTATAGCCCACCAGGCTGAGGGAGAGAAGCAGGCATGCCAAGGAAGAAACGAGGGCTATTAGACGCGCGCTATTCTTCAGCACCATGGCTAGGATCGCCGCAATAATGGGAATTGTAATTAGTAATAGTAAACTCATAACGCATCAGCCCGGTGATTGCCGGGAAAATTAATTCTAACTAATGTATCCAAAAAAAGCCGAAGGCAAAGATCAATGTCATGCCGATCACCATCACAAAAAAGTAAAAACCTACCTGTCCGGTCTGCAGGAGCCGAACCCTTTCACCGCCCCAGCGAACTCCTTTACCTATACCGTTCACCACCCCATCGATACCCAGGCGCTCTACCACAGAATCCAAAAATCGCGACAAGGAGATCAAAGGACGAACGATCAACGCATCATAAAACTCATCGATATAGGCCTTGTTTTCCAGAAATCGTCCCAAACCCTTGGTCGGCTCAAAAACAGGATTCTGATATCGCCGATAGACGCCAATAATCACGATGGCAACCCCACCGGTGGTCAGGGCGATCAACATCCATTCGGTGGCCGCCGTCAAATCAAGGCTTGCGCTGTTAACCACCGCGGAGGAAAGATAGGTTCCAAGATAATGGGGTGTC
The DNA here is from genome assembly GCA_964646775.1 of uncultured Chitinophagaceae bacterium. GTDB lineage: Bacteria > Bacteroidota > Bacteroidia > Chitinophagales > Chitinophagaceae > CAYPQN01. The sequence goes on from CAZYEZ010000069.1 coordinate 4,172, forward strand.
CCGAAAATATGGGGGAGTCCGATCCAGCCGCCTACCACAGAAAGAATGGCAAGAACGACCAGAGGCAGGGTCATGGAAGCTGGACTCTCATGAACTCCTTGCCATTGCTCCTCGCTACCCCGAAACTTCCCGCTAAAGGTCAAAAAGTACATGCGGAAAATGTATGCTGCGGTCATCAAAGCCGCCAGGAACAGCAGGGCAAACACCAGCTGATTCCCCGAATAGGCATAGGCCAGGATCTCATCCTTTGAAAAGAATCCGGACAGTCCTGGCAGGCCCGCAATAGCCAGACAGCCGATAAGAAACGTATTGCGGGTCAGTTTCATTTTCGACCCAAGTCCGCCCATTTTGGTCATATCCTGCTCGCCCTGCATGGCATGGATCACGCTACCGCTGCCCAAAAACAGGAGGGCTTTGAAAAATGCATGGGTGAGCACGTGAAAGATGGCCGTCGTATAGGCGCCCAACCCCAGGGCAACAAACATGAATCCTAGTTGACTAACGGTCGAATAGGCCAGCACTTTTTTAATATCGTTCTGTTTAAGGGCGATGGCTGCTGCAATCAATGCGGTCGCCAGGCCAATATAGGTCACGGCCTGCAGCACCGCTTCAGCCATATCATAGATGACGAAGGCCCGGGCAACCATATAGACGCCCGCGGTAACCATGGTCGCCGCATGGATGAGGGCCGACACCGGCGTAGGACCGGCCATGGCATCGGGCAGCCATGTGAATAAGGGGATCTGAGCGCTTTTCCCTGTCGCACCGATAAAAAGGCAGAGTGCGATCCAAAAATATACCGAAGGAGATACCAGCGGCTGACCCTGAGCCACCTGGCTAAACAAGGAATCAAAGTTCAGAGTACCAAAATGGTAGACCATAATCATCATGGCAACCAGAAAACCCAGGTCCCCGATGCGGTTCATCACAAAGGCCTTCTTTCCTGCCTGGGTAAAGTCTTGATTTTTGTACCAAAAGCCGATCAACAAATAAGAACAGAGCCCCACGCCCTCCCAGCCGATAAACATGATCAGGAAATTCGAGCCGAGGACAAGGAGCAGCATGGAGAAAACAAAGAGATTCAGGAAAGCGAAATACTTGACAATCCCCGGATCTGTTTTCATATAGCCGGCCGAATACACATGGATTAAAAATCCGATGCCTGTAATAATCAAAAGAAACAGGGCGGATAAGGCATCCAACTGAAAAGCGAAAGGAATATGAAGGCTGGAGGTCCGAATAAAGTCAAAAAGATGAACCTGAACAGCCTGCTCGCCAATCTCAAAGAATATACCTAGGGACACCAAAAAAGAGGCGGCTATGGTTGCCGAACCAAGGAAAGCTCCCAAGCGCCCAGGCATGCGCCGCCAGAATAACCCGTTGACAATAAAACCCAGGAGGGGAAAAAGGGGAACCAGATATACTAAATTTGTCATAATCCGAATACCTTGGAGGTTTCTAAAGCGAGATTCAAAGCCGGGCGTCTAGTGTTTAAGTCGATTTAATATATTGATATCCACCGATTGCACTTTACGATACATCATCACGATGATCGATAATCCCACCGCCACTTCCGCGGCCGCCACCACCATACTAAAGAAAACAAAGACCTGCGCGTCTCCATCCTGATGCCATTTGGAGAAAGCCACCAAGAGCAAATTCACCGAGTTCAACATCAGTTCTATGCACATCAGTATAATGATGGCATTGCGCCGGATCAGCGTGCCCATCACCCCGATCACAAAAAGCGTCAAACTCAAAAAAAGATAATACTGAATCGGCATGGCCTTTATGAATTTTTTGCTTGTTCCTGATTACCTTTTTTCCCAATCACAACGGCACCAATCATGGCGCTCAAAAAGAGCAAACTACTCAACTCAAAAGGCAAAACAAATTTTGTAAATAGGGTGCGCCCCAGATTTTTTATCAGCCCGATTTCTAAAGGGACCGGATCCAGGGTTCTTGGCGTTGAAACCCTCAGGGCAGAGAGCAATACCAAAAACAGGATCCCCCCCGAGATAATACCCGCCAGCTGGGTCAGCCGATTCTTCTGGGGCTCCGTATCTGCGTTCAGGTTCATCAACATGATGACGAAGAGGAAAAGCACCATGATGGCCCCTGCATAGACTATGATATTGACTATGGCAAGAAATTGGGCATTCAACAGTATATAATGTCCGGAAATCGCAAAAAAGGTTAGGATCAGACAAAGTACGCTGTTGACCGGATTGCGGCTCAATATGACGCCCATAGCTGAGCTAATGGCCCAAAGGGTAAGCACCCAGAATAACAGTTCGTATACTCCCATAATGTGTTGGCTATTTTGATTCCTCCTTCGCTTTGGGGTGAGGAATCAATAAATCCTCCTTCTTATAAATGAAATCCTCCCTTCGGTAGCTGGCCGGCATCAATGTCTCGGACAAATAAACCGCATCTTTAGGACAGGCTTCTTCGCAGTAACCGCAAAAAATACAACGAAGCATGTTGATCTCATAACGGGCTGCATATTTCTCTTCTCTATAAAGGTGTTCTTCCCCGGGTTTTCTTTCCGCAGCCTCCATCGAAATGGCTTCGGCCGGACAGGCCAGGGCGCAAAGCCCGCAGGCCGTGCAACGTTCTCTTCCCTCTTCGTCCCGGTTCAAAACATGCAATCCCCGGTAAACCGAACTAAAGGGTCGCTTCTGCTCGGGGTACTGGGTTGTAACTTTCTTCTTGAATATATGCCCCACGGTGATCGACAGCCCCTTGAGTATAGCCGGAAAATAAAGTCTTTCTCCCAGCGTCATCGGAGATCGGTCAATAGGTCGAGCTCGGTTGGTTAACTTCATAATCATAAATTTAATCGCGGCCTCCCTCCCCTACTATAAAATCCACAATACAACAATACCCGTCACGACCATATTGATGAGGGCCAGTGGAATCAATTTCCTCCAGCCAATGTCCATCAGTTGGTCGTAGCGGAACCGGGGAAGGGTCCAGCGTACAAACATAAAAAACAGCACAAAGCCGATCATCTTGATCAATAAGACCAGAACACAGATCAGCGAAAACCATACAGGCGATACGGCGGCGGCTACTTGATCCATGAAGGGGAAGTTATAACCCCCGAAATAAAGCGTAGCCAGTACGCCTGAAGTAATAAAAAGGTTGATATACTCGGCGAAGAGATAAAATCCCAGCTTCATCGAAGAGTATTCCTGATGGTATCCAAAGTTCAGTTCACTTTCCGCCTCCGGAAGGTCAAAAGGAGCGCGGTTCAGCTCGGCAAAGGAGCAGATCAGAAAGAGCAGAAAACCCAAGGGTTGCTTGAATACGTTCCAGGTAAAATAGCCTTGATCCCAGAAACCGTGCTGCTGCTCAACAATCGTCCTTAGACTCAGGCTTTCGGAGAGCATGAGCAGGGCAATCAGGCTTAAACCCAGGGCCAGCTCATAGGAAATGGCTTGGGAAGCGGCGCGCACGGCGCTCAGCAGGGAGAACTTGTTATTCGATGCCCATCCACCGAGCATAATCCCGTAAACGCCCAAACTCACGACTCCAAATATGAACAGAATTCCTATGTTGATGTCCGCAACTTGGAGGGAGATGACCCGACCTGTTTCCAGAATGATATCCGGGCCCCAGGGAATGACCGCGCTGGTCATCAGGGCCATGAGCATGGCCAGACAAGGACCTAGAATAAATAAAAACCGAGTGGAACCACTGGGAATAATCTCCTCCTTAAAAAAAAGTTTAACCCCGTCTGCCAAAGGCTGCAGAAGTCCCAAGGGACCGGCCCGATTCGGACCAATCCGGTCCTGCATGACGGCGGCCACCTTCCTTTCCCCCCAGGTGGCATACATAGCCACCCCCAAAGAGAGCATCAATATGACGGATATGAGAAGTATTTTCTCTATAATAAAGGCGGCATCAATCTCTAATAACAGCACCATGGCGCAAATGTAATGAGTTGTCTAAACTTTTCTAATCATCCCTTTTTCGAATAATCCTCCGCATGGGCAGGACCGGGCAGCTCCGATAACTTGACTTCCGGCCGGTTTACCTCGCTTACATCGTGGATATCCATGAGAAGCTTCGGATCCTTGCCAATGACTTTAGGCAGCAAATTCCGGGCTTTTTCTGGTCCTATATAATGGTTCTGGGAGATTACGCTGCTGCGTTCGATCCGCGAAGGTCCTTCGATGACCCAGTCGCTGGTTTTCTTCTTATGGAATCGGCAATCGTTACATATCCAGTCTTCCACTTCCCCATATCGATCTTTTCTCCCCGTCACCCGATACACTTCTTCTCCACGCATCCAAAGCCTCACTTTACCCTTGCAGGTGGGACAATCCCGGTGCGCATCCATCGGCTTGGTAAACCAAACGCGGTTTTTAAACCGGAAGGTCTTGTCGGTGAGGGCGCCTACCGGGCAAACATCGATGACATTCCCGATAAACTCATTATCCAGGGCTTTTTCCAAATAGGTGCTGATCTGCGAGCGTTCGCCGCGGTTCAATACCCCATGTTCCCGCTTCTCCGTCAACTGGTCTGCGACATAAACACAGCGGTAGCACATGATGCATCGATTCATATGCAGCTGTATATAGTCCCCAATGTCCTCTCTTTCGAAGGTCCGGCGACGAAACTCGGTGCGGGTTTCCATTTCTCCGTGCCCATAACTAAGGTCTTGCAGATCGCATTCGCCCGCCTGATCGCAAACCGGGCAGTCCAGCGGGTGATTGATCAGCAGGAATTCGACAACCCCATTGCGGGCCTTGATCACCCGCTCTGAGGTAATATTGCGAACTTCCATGCCGTCCATGACCGTAGTTCGGCAGCTGGCCATAAGCTTGGGCATAGGGCGAGGGTCTTTCTCTGATCCTTTAACCACTTCTACCAGACAGGTCCGGCATTTTCCTCCGCTATCCTTAAGTTTGGAATAGTAACACATGGCGGGCGGGGTCACATCCCCCCCAATCATTCTGGCGGCGTTCAATATGGTTGTCCCCGCCGGCACTTCGATCGATACATGATCGATGGTAACCTTCATTAACTGTTGATCCGTGCCCATATTCATTGATATTATGGCAATAACTAATTAATTTTTAGACGGGAGCGCCCCTTGCCGCAGGGAACTCCCACCCATCATCCCGCAACGGCTTCGATCGGATCGGCATAATGTGCCAAACCAAAATTGCGGGTCTGCGCTTCTTCTGCATGATCTACATGCCACTCAAACTCATCGCGGAAATGCCGGATGGCGGCGGCAACAGGCCATGCTGCCGCATCACCCAAGGGGCATATGGTATTTCCTTCGATGTTCCCCTGAACGTCCCAGAGCAAATCAATGTCCTCATGACGCCCCTTGCCGTATTCAAGATTTTTGAGAATCCGATACATCCAGCCGGTCCCTTCCCGACAGGGGCTGCATTGCCCACAGCTTTCATGCATATAGAAATGAGCCAGACTCATCGTATGGCGCACGACGCACTGATCTTCATCGAGAACGATAAATCCCCCCGAGCCCATCATCGACCCGCTGGCAAAACCGCCATCAGCCAAGCTCTCATAGTTCATATACCGGGTCTCTCCCTTCTGGGTCTTCAGAAGTAAGTTAGCCGGAAGAATGGGTACCGAAGAGCCCCCGGGGATACAGGCCTTCAGGCGCTTTCCATTCGCAATTCCGCCGCAATACTTATCCGAATAAATAAATTCTTCGACCGAACAGGTCATGTCGATCTCATAAACCCCGGGCCTAACCAGGTTTCCGCATGCTGAAATGAGTTTGGTTCCCGTGGATTTGCCCACTCCGATTTGTGCATAGCCCTCGCCTCCCATATTAATAATAGGTACGACGGCGGCTAGGGTTTCAACATTGTTGACGACCGTGGGACGCATCCATAATCCTTGCACGGCGGGGAATGGAGGCTTGATCCGGGGGTTCCCCCGCTTTCCTTCCAGGCTCTCGAGCAAGGCCGTTTCCTCCCCACAGATGTAGGCGCCGGCGCCCCGATGGACATAGATCTCGCAATCGAAGCCGCTGCCCTTGATATTTTTACCCAACCAACCCTGAGCCCGGGCTTCGCCAATCGCCTGTTCCAGGATCTCGGCAACCCAGGCATACTCGCCTCGGATATAAATATAAGTCAAGGCACTACCCAAAGCATAAGAACTGATTAATAGCCCTTCTACCAGCAAATGCGGTATAAACTCCATGAGGTAGCGATCCTTAAAAGTGCCGGGTTCGGACTCGTCGGCGTTGCAGACCAGGTGACGGGGTACCCCTTCCGGCTTGGCCAGAAAACTCCATTTCAGACCCGTCGGAAATCCGGCGCCACCCCGACCGCGGAGTCCGCTCTTCTTAACCTCTTCCACAATCTCCTCCGGGGTCATCTTCAATGCCTTTTCCGCCGCCCGATATCCTCCATGCTTCCGGTAGGTCTCGTAAAACCTTATCCCTTCTATATGTGCATTTTCTAATAGTAGTTTCATAGCCGTGGTTATTCAGAACGCGCAGGTTATCCCTCCGATTTGCTACCCATCCCAGGGGACGGCTGCCTGCACTGCTCAATAATTTGATCTATTTTTTCCGGAGTCAAATGCTCCTTATATCCTTTTCCCCATTGCATCATGGGCGCATAACCGCAGGCGCCCAAGCATTCTACGACCTTCAGACTAAATAGTCCATCTTCCGTCGTCTCGCCGGGCTCAATACCCAGGCGCTCCCGGATATGGTCGATGATCTGATCGCTGCCTTTTACCATGCAAGGCCCGGTCTGGCAAACTTCAAATACATACTTGCCCATCGGCTTTAGGTTATACATGGTATAAAAGGTTGCTACCTCGTATACTTCGATGGGTTTTAGCTGGAGCAAATCGGCCACGTAATCCATGACCGGGCGGTCCAGCCAGCCCCCGTTGGCATCTTGGGCCAGGTGAAGCAGGGGGAGCAATGCGCTTTTTTGCTTCCCTTCGGGATAGCGGCCGATGATTTCCTGAACGATATTTTGATCTAATGTTTTCATATTTATCTTTTGGGATCTCTACCCCTTCTTTCTATGCATCCAGCTCTCCGGCAATTACATTGAGGCTGCTGAGGGTGATAATGGCATCACTCAACAACCCATCTTTGATAAGCTCGGGGAAAGCCTGATAGTAAATAAAGCAAGGACGACGGAAGTGCAAACGGTAAGGGGATCTTCCCCCGTCGCTGACCATATAGAAGCCCAGCTCCCCATTGGCGCCTTCCACGGCATGATAAATTTCGCCTTTTGGTAGCGCGATCTCGCCCATGACCATCTTGAAATGATAGATCAGCGCTTCCATCTTGTTATACACTTCGTCTTTTTGCGGAAAATGATAAGGCTCGGAATCGGGCGCATAATAAACATCTTTCTGGGAGGGGTCCTCTTTTTCGATCTGAGCAATCTTCTCTAAAGCCTGTCCAATG
>CAZYEZ010000070.1:0-5421 GCA_964646775.1 uncultured Chitinophagaceae bacterium
TCCTGGGCCTGAACACGGGCCCCAACGCGCATGGAGCCAAAAAGGTCCTCTATGGAAACTTCACCCTGAATGACTCCCTGTAACGCCATGTCTTCCATGCCTAAAAAATGGTTCAGGTTGCTGGCCTGAAAGGACTGAATCTTCAGTCGTAAAGGGGCTTTCGCATCGGGGGCATCCGACTGGATTGCCAAGACTTGTTGACCGCTTCGTATTCGTAGTTGATCGACCCAAAGATATTGGTTGGCATAGACAACTCGGCTTCCCGCGGGAATTTCCCACCGCTTTTGCTGGAGATAAAACTCGGAAGGGAAGAGGCTGAAGTGCAAGCTGTCGGCCCGGGCGAAAGCAAGTCCGTTGATCGTGGCCGTACCATAGGAGCCTTCGCTGGCATTGGCAGGATAGGTGGCAATATTAAACCGCAGCGAATCGTTGCCTAGGGTCGTTGTCAGACTGAGGTTTCCGGCCATGGTACCCGCCCTCGCTTCGCCAGCTTCGGCATGAAATCCGAGTACCTGAAAATCGCCTTCTGCCGATAGCCGGGCATCCCGGATACTCATGGAATTCATGGCCGCATAAGGAATATTAGCTTGAAGCGACAAGCTTTGAGAGGAGGTGTGGAGGGCGCCTTTAATTTCGGAGTGACTAAATCCCCTAAAATCGGGGTTAATGACCGCCAGCAAGCTGTCAACCGATCGGGTCGTCAGGCTAAACCGTAGATCTTGTTTCGGAGCTTCCCCTTCGGGGATCGATATATAGTTGGGTAGGTACCCACTTAAGTAATATTGGAGGGAGTTTCCGAGTGTCGAAAGATGGAAGTCCCCTTGCAGGTCCGCGGATAGGGCATTGCTTTCCACGCTTAAGCGGCGGCGTCCTTGTTCGTCATAAGCGGACACGGCGTAAATCGAATCGAGGTCCAGGCGGTGGTTTTCCCGTCTTAGGTCGATATTATAGAGCTTGGCATAGCCTACAAACCGGTCTAAATCACTACCTACCAGGTTCAGGTCGAAGTCTGCGCTACCCCTCATGGGGAAATCGGTAAAATTCAAGGCCTGAAAATCTCCATGGAGCAGATGAGCTTGGGCAATGATTTCCACGCTGTCCCGGTGGCGAAAGTCAAGAAAACCATTGAAAGATAAAGCCAGATTAGGGTCGGCAATGAAGGCCAGTCCCGTAAACCGATTCTGTTCCAGCAGTCCGTCTGCATTCAGATCATGGTATACGTATTGGTTGAATCCAAACTGGTGAACCTGGGCTTTTAGCTTAACCTGTGCGGTCCCAGGATCCAGGGACTTTCCTTGGAGCGAGGCATCCGCATCCAAAATGCCGAGTTGATCACGACGAATCAAGGTGCCTAAGTCGAAGGCGTCGACGGAGAGCTGTCCAGCGTATTGGGGGGTTGCGGTGCGGCCTTGCCAATAATCCAGGTCCAAGGCGATGCCTCCCAAGTTAGAATGGATTTTAGCCTTGGTCTCGAACGCATCCAGGGAGCCTTCTAGGTAGCCTTCAAAATGCAGGGCGGTAACTTTCTCCAGTGCAAGGCTTGGGTGATCTTTCAAAGCAGGTACATAATGCAAGATTCTGGTCCCGGGACTCATGATTGATCCGGAGTATGAGATCCATGCATTTTCCACATCAGGGAGCCCACGAAGTTCCAGGTCTCCAACTAATCCCGCCTGCCCATCCGTGATTGCCAGCTTTTTCCCGGAAAGGTTCCCCACTCTTCCACGAACCTCTCCTTGGGCGCGAATCACCGATTCGATGCCCTTGACGGCCGGGACAAACACGGCCAAATCCCTTAGGTCCAGGTGACTGTTTTTGAGCCGGGCATCCATATAGACTTTGTCTACATAATTTTGGAAGTCGGGGAATCGGCTATAATGCATCGCGTAATAGTCCTGCAGTTGGGTGTTTGGCGTCTCCAGCCATAGATTTTGGCAAATCGTGGCATTGGGTGAGAGGACGAAATCGGTCGACAATCGAAGTATGGTGAGTCCAGAGCGTTCGCTGGCCGATAGTTTTTCAATGCTTCCGGTTAAGGTGTCGGCTTCTATACGGAGGTCTTTAGCAAGGAGGTTCAGATTTTTAACCTGAATATGGGAAGGGTCAAATTCCCCGATCAGCCCGGGCTCCTTATTGGCGTCCATCTGAAAGAGCACATTTTGCAAGTCAATGCGGGCCAGCTCCACCTGCCAACCATCGGGATTAAACGGCGTCCAGCTGGTATCCACCCATGGGATCGTATCCCTCGCAGCGAGGGCAGCCACGGGAGGGGCTCCTCCTTCATAGGACTGTTGGACGAAATGAAAAGACTCGGCACTTAGGCTTTGGATGTCGATAATTTTCTTTCCCAGATCGATGTTTCGAGCTTCGATTCGAAACGAGGCCAGGCTTACCCGAAGGTCCTCCCCTTTCCAGGCGTCGTTCATTTGAAAGTCCAGGTCGGTAAAAGCGATGTCTTCTAATTTGAATTCTATTGGTTTACTCTCCTTGGTTTTCCGCGGCTCCGAGGGAGCGAATGCATCCACGACAAACTGGAAGTTCCATTCCGGGGAGTCGGCAGTCCGGGAAATCCGAGCTCTTGCCTGATCCAGGCCTGCATAGCGGAGCACCGACCTCCCCGAGGTGAATAACAGGATGTCGGTTACCCGGATCTGCAATTTGCCGGCATATAAAAGCGTATCTCCCTGCTGATCTTCTAAGTAAAAGCCTTGAAGGTTAAGCCGGTTGAACCAGCCAATATGAATTCTTTCGATTTCAAAGTCCGTACCCAGCCGCTCGGAGCCCCATTTGGTAACCTGATCGACGACAAAGTTTTGGAACTTTGGGTGATAAAGCGCCAGGGTGAAAAGCAAGAAAAGGCTGATCAAACAGATCAGCGTATTCCGCACGATTCTATATAGCTTTCTGATCACAAATATGGCCTAAAAGGACAAAAATAGGGTGCCAGCTTCACAGTAAAGTGAAGCCGTTAGGTAAAATAAAGTTTTTTTTAGGACAGCTAACCTGGTTTGCACTTCCTAATTCTCATAAAAGGGAAGTAATTTCGGCCCATCATCTCTCCTTCGGTACGAGGTAGAGAAAAAATGCCTATGCTATGAAACGATTTATTTTTTGTTTTTCATTGTTATCTTTTATCGCGCCTTGGACTATGGCTCAGAATCAGTCGGCATTCCGTGGAGAATATCCGAATACTCGTAAGTCAGATCAAACCGATCTGTTTTTTGGAACGCAAGTCGCAGATCCCTATCGATGGCTTGAAGATGATCTGTCTGCGGAGACGGCCGATTGGGTCCGTCGGCAAAATGAGGTGACCTATGGGTATCTGGAACGGATTCCGTTTAGGGATGCCATCCGTCAGCGCCTGGAGACCCTATGGAACTATGAAAAGTATTCTGCGCCCTTCCGCGAAGGAGACTATATTTATTATTTCAAAAATGATGGGCTGCAAAACCAGTATGTATTGTACCGGGAAGACGACCAGGGAAATACGGAAGTGTTCTTGGATCCTAATAAATTTTCTAGCGATGGAACCAGTTCTTTGGCGGGAATTGAGTTCAATAAAGACGGAACCTTGTGTGCCATTCAGATTTCCGAAGGGGGGTCAGATTGGAGGAAAGTCGTCGTTCTTCGGGCCGAAGACGGTACGATTATCGACGATACGCTGAAAAATGTGAAGTTCAGCGGTTTGTCTTGGAGAGGGAGCGAAGGGTTTTATTATAGCAGCTATGACGAACCCGAGACCGGCAGTGCACTCTCCGGGCGCACCGAGCATCACAAACTGTTTTTTCATCGCCTGGGCACGCCGCAATCCGAAGATGAGTTAATATTTGGGGGTATGGAGACCCCTCGCAGGTACATTGGGGGGCAGGTCACCGAGAATCAGCATTTTCTCGTTATTACAGCTGCCAACGCGACCTACGGCAATGAATTGTACATCCAGGATCTGAGAAAAGAAGGATCTCCGATTATCCCCTTGGTGGAGGGTTTTGAGCACGAGCAAGATGTGGTCCTTGCTGCCGATGGCAAGCTGTTTATCCTTACGAATGAAGGGGCGCCCAATCGCCGTCTCATGGTCGTTGATGCCGAGCATCCGCAAAGAGAGAACTGGAAGGAGTTGATTGCTCAGACCCCATTCCCCCTCTCGGTCTCGACGGGCGGAAACCGCATCTTTGCGCGCTATTTGCAGGATGCCGTGTCCCGGGTTTATCAATATGATCTGAATGGAAACCAAGAAAAGGAGATTGTGCTCCCGGGTTTAGGTACGGCCTCCGGGTTCTCGGCTAAGTCTTGGGAGAAAACACTTTATTACACGTTTACCTCTTATGTAGATCCCCCAACCATATTTCGATATGATTTAGAGAGTGGAAGTTCAGCGGTGTATAAAAAGTCTGCCATTTCCATTGATACGGATCAGTTTGAAAGCCGGCAAGTTTTCTATCCTTCCAAGGATGGGACGGTCATTCCCATGATTATCACCTATAAAAAAGGGTTGGCTCTGAATGGGAAAAACCCGACCATGCTTTATGGATACGGAGGATTTAATATTTCGCTTACCCCTTCTTTTAGCATTTCGAATCTCGTCTTTATGGAGAATGGGGGCGTTTATGCGGTGGCTAATCTAAGAGGCGGTGGGGAATATGGAGGGGACTGGCATAAGGCGGGGACGCAGCTGAACAAACAGAATGTATTTGATGATTTTATTGCGGCAGCTGAATATCTTATAGAGCAAAAGTATACCGACTCCAGCCGTCTGGCGATCTCGGGAGGCTCGAATGGAGGCCTGCTGGTCGGCGCTGTAATGACCCAGCGTCCCGGACTGTTTGCAGCTTGTTTCCCAGCGGTGGGTGTGCTGGATATGTTGCGCTACCATAAGTTTACGGCAGGGGCAGGTTGGTCGTTTGATTATGGAACCGCCGATGACAGCCAGGAGATGTTCAAGTATCTCTACGGTTATTCGCCGGTACACAATGTAAAGAAAGGGGTTTGCTATCCGCCAACCATGATTATGACCGGGGACCACGACGATCGTGTGGTGCCAGCTCATTCCTTTAAGTTTGCCGCGGAATTGCAGGATAAGCAAGGCTGCGACCATCCGGTCATGATTCGGATTTTGACCAATGCGGGCCATGGAGCCGGGAAGCCTACTTCCATGATCATTGAAGAACAAGCCGACAAATGGGCTTTCCTGTTTTACAACATGGGTTTAGGTTACCAAAAAAACTAAGAAAAGAGAATACGGAGGATGAAATATAGATCTCATCATTGTGGAGCACTTCGTCTCGAAGATCAGGATAAGGAGGTGCAGCTTTCAGGCTGGGTGCAGGCCATAAGGCATTTTGGGAGTTTGGTGTTTATTGATCTTCGAGATCGATATGGCATCACTCAGCTCGTCGTCGATAAAGAGCGCAAATCTCAGGTTGA
>CAZYEZ010000070.1:5431-11449 GCA_964646775.1 uncultured Chitinophagaceae bacterium
GCCAAGGGGAAAGTTCGGGAAAGATCGAACAAGAATCCGGAGCTTCCCACCGGTGAAATAGAAATCGAGGTCGCAAGCCTCCGGGTATTAAACCCTTCGCTCAATCCTCCTTTTACTATAGAAGACGACACCGACGGGGGGGAGGAGCTGAGAATGAAATACCGCTATCTCGATTTGCGGCGTCCTGTGCTGCAAAGGAACCTAAAGCTACGCTATGAGCTGACCCGAGTGCTGCGGCAGTTTCTCCATGAACAGGAATTTATGGAGATCGAGACGCCTTTTCTGATTCGCTCTACGCCCGAAGGTGCCCGGGATTTTGTGGTTCCCTCCCGCTTGCATCCCGGGGAATTCTATGCGCTACCTCAAAGCCCTCAGACATTCAAGCAATTATTAATGGTAAGCGGTTTTGATCGCTACTTTCAAATAGTAAAGTGCTTTCGGGACGAGGACTTGCGCGCCGATCGACAACCGGAATTCACCCAGATTGACTGTGAGCTGAGCTTTGTTGACCAAGAGGAGATTTTACGCATTTTCGAAGCCTTGACCCGCCGCGTTTTCCAAGCGCTTATTGGGGAGGTCCTTCCGGACCCCTTTGAGCGAATATCTTATGAAGACGCCATCCGGCATTATGGAAACGATAAGCCAGACCTACGCTTTGATATGAAAATTCAGAATCTGAAGCGGCAAGGGGAAGCGGCGTATCCGTTTATGAAAGAAACAGGATTTGCTGTATTTGATCAAGCAGAATCCGTTCTCGCGCTGGTCGTCCCAGGGGGTGCCCGTTATTCTCGCAAGCAGATCGATGACATTACCGACTGGGTTAAAAAGGCCCCGCGGAATATGAGCGGGATGATCTATGGAAAGCGGGATGAGCAAGGAGAAGATAAAACCAGCGTAGATAAGGCGCTAGGAAGGGAGGGGGCTAAGGCGCTCCTAGATGCTGCTGGATGCCAACCAGGAGACCTGCTTTTGGTTCTAGCTGGGGCCGAGGGGCCTACGCGCAGGGCTATCAGTGATCTTAGACTGGAGATGGGGAAGCGGACTGGGCTAAGGGATGCAAATCGATTTGCTCCCGTCTGGGTGGTGGACTTTCCCCTTTTCGAGAAAGACGAAGACACGGGGTCCTGGACCGCTCGCCATCATCCCTTTACCGCACCGCGCCCAGATCAGATTGATAAACTAGATGATCCAGGGGCTCGCGCTACCATGCTGGCCCATGCCTATGATTTGGTGATCAACGGGAGCGAAATTGGTGGTGGTTCTATACGGATCCACGACAAGAATACGCAGGAGCGCATGTTTGCGGCCCTAGGTTTAGAAAAGGAGGAAGCGAGGAGTCAGTTTGGGTTCTTAATGAACGCATTTGATTATGGAGCCCCGCCGCATGGTGGGATCGCGCTTGGCCTGGATCGATTGGCCGCCGTGCTGGGGGGGCAGGAAAGCATTCGTGATTTTATGGCCTTCCCAAAGAACAATGCTGGCCGGGACATCATGCTGGGTGCGCCGGCGCCCATCGCCGAAAGGCATTGGGAGGAACTGGCCCTGAAACCAAGAAAATAAATGCATCCTTTCAGTTTTGATTTATCGGCGACTATATTATCTTTATACGGTAATTTCAGTTTATGAAGAAGTACGTTATTGGTCTCTTGTGTATTGTAGGTTTAAGCGTCTCGATGACCGCTTGTAACAATGGGGCATATGAAGCAGATCCTCAGGAACCTAATTCTTTGAATCCCTTAAATGAGGACGCCGAAACAGGCCTTTTCTTGGGTAATATGGTGGCGGACATCAATAGAACTCGCACGGGCTTTTATCCTTCCTATTTTCGTCGCGACTCGGTAGAGGGCTCCAATAATCGGCTCATTGTGGGGCATCGAGCGAATGACCCGTTTGAACACACATTGTACATATTTATCAGCGATTTTAAGAACTTGAAAGAGTTCATCAGTGGCATGGCCTATACTTTTATCGATACCGTTCGCGATGATTCGGTGACCACATATTTCACTGGGATCGAAAGCTTTGAGGTTAAAATTCTCGGGGAAGAAGACGGCCATATGAGGGGGACATTCCGGGGCACCTTCTATCCTGAAACGCCCTATGACCATTTGCCGGATTCCATCGTCTTTGAGAATGGTGCGTATTACGTACCCCATAAGCCCTGGTAATACCGCTGCGAGGGAATTGGGGAATCATCCATCGGAAAGCAACGCGCTGGTTTTTTTGTTTAATGTGGGCCTTCATCGAAGGCCCACATTGCTATAAGTAAATATAGCAGATCAATGGGATTATAGTTCTGGTAGAACTTTGGGAGGGATGGGGCTTGTGCGGAATATCCAAGCCAAAATGCGGGGTTGCAGTTATACCCATTCTCAGAGTAATATGCAACAGTATTTATATCGTTTATCAGTATTACATCAGCGCACTGTTTTTGAGCTATTTATACGGTCGGTTTTGTGAACACAAGGATTGTTACCTATCTTCATAATATACTACATTTCATGCACCTATATATAAGCGATCAGTCTGAGACCCTCGAAACACATCTGCATCATTTTCAATTCGCACCTGTGATTAAATACGACATTAGTCGTTTGAAGGAAAAGAAAAATCATGTCTCAGTACCTTGCAACAAAGAATTAAAACATTTCTCCTTTAGATTTCTATTTGACTACAAAATTTTCCCTGAGAATATCTTAAGCGCGTATACACAATGGCGACATGAAGGACGAACAATGCAAAACGGAGATACCATTGTTCAACAAATCTACTTTCCGCCTACTAAAACGATATCTCAAAAAATAATAGCGGCGGTACGGATTAAGGAGGTTCTCATAGAAGAAAGTGTGATGGGATTTTCCTATGAAACGGTTCAAGGCCACATAGAAAAAGGGATTTCCTCTTTCCTCATTGAAAAAACAAGCGGGCGTTTAATTTTACTATACACACCCATTCAAGCTCTAATAACCTGATTCTGGATTTATTATCGCCAGTTTTTTCTTCACCCTATCAAGATTACTGCACTAAAAAAGCCTTACACCATATGATGAAGGCTTTTGAAAAAGAAAATAACTAACATTAAAGTATCGAGTTACGCCCTGATGCCTCTAATCCAATAGAAGATTTTTAATAGAGTCACAACAATAGTTATCGGTATTAACAATAACAACAGAGTTACAAAAGCCTAGCCTGTATTTACTCCCTTCTCTGTATCAATATAGTAAACAAAAAAGGTATAGCCCCATTCATGAAGCAGTCTTGTCATTATTAGTCTGACTTACCGGCGATCTTGCTTTGCGAACCACCATATGCCGAACGGCACGTACGGTGGTGTGAGCGGACAGCAGGGGAATAGTCCTCTGCTTCCTACTCGATTTAGATGAGTGATTCCTGAAACGAAAAAAGCGCGGAGATTTCCAGGTAAAATGCCTAAAAATTACTCCGCGCTGGATTTAAGAAAACAAGGTAGCCCTAAGATAGGGTAGGGCCCTCTGCTTATTATTCGAGTTCTACTTCTGCACCGGCTTCGGTAAGCTTTGCCTTCAGCTCTTCTGCTTCTGCCTTGCTTACGCCCTCCTTGATTGCTTTGGGCGCACCATCCACCAGTTCTTTGGCTTCTTTGAGGCCAAGACCAGTCAATTCCTTCACTAGCTTAACCACGCCTAATTTGGAAGCGCCAGCACTCTTAAGTACTACGTTAAATGAAGATTTCTCTTCGGCTGCAGCACCTCCGCCAGCATCTCCGCCGCCGCTTACTACCACTGCAGCAGCTGCGGGTTCGATGCCATATTCTGTTTTTAATATATCCGCCAGCTCCTGTACTTCCTTAACGGTAAGGGAAACCAGTTTTTCGGCGATTTCTTTCATTTCTGCCATGATTGTTGTTTTTAGTTCGGTAAATAGATTTCTATATTGTGACTTGGAAGCCGATATTCAGGAAAGATACCTTTTTAGGGTTTCTTTCTGCCCATTGGGGTTATTCCGCCGTGGGCGTCTCTTCAGCGTTGTTGCCAGTAGCAGCATCCGATGCTGCCTCTTGGTTTTCTGAAGACGCCGAATCTCCTCCTTTCTCTCCATGATGAAGGAGGGCGGAAATAATCCGCTGGGCTGGGGACTGTAACAGTCCAATAACCTCGCCGATCAACTCAGCCTTCGTCTTGATCTGGGTGAGTGCCTTAAGATTTTCATCTCCAAGGTATACTTCACCATTAATGAAGGCCGCCTTCAAGCGAGGCTTTTCACCGCCAGCCCTAAATGAGCTAATGATTAAAGCAGGGTCCTTAGGGCTTTCGCTAAACATAAGGGCCGTTACCTGATGCAGGGATTCATAGACGCCGGAATATTTTTCACTATCCAGACTTTCTAAGGCTTTTTTGATCAAGGTATTCTTGGCCACTTTCATCTCGACGTTTTTGTCATAGCAGTGGCGGCGAAGTTTGTTGATCTGATCCACGGATAATGATTCCGTGTCGGTGATATAAAAGTTGTCGTACTGAGAAAACTTGTCTTTTAGCAGGTCGACTAATTCAGATTTTTGGGTTGGTGTCATGGTCTAATGTTTTATATGATGAAGAAAGCCGCCCGCGTTTAAGAAACGGATTTCGTATCAATGGTAATGCCGGGGCTCATGGTCGAGGCCATGCTTATGCCTTTCAGGTAGATCCCTTTAGCGGTGGCCGGCTTCATACGTACCAGCGTGTTGATTAATTCCGTCGCATTCTCCGCCAGCTTCGAAGGTTCAAAGGAAACCCGTCCAATCGAAGCGTGGATAATTCCCGCTTTGTCTACTTTGAATGCGATCTTTCCTCCTTTCACGTCGGTTACCGCGGCAGCCACATCATTGGTTACCGTACCTGTTTTAGGGTTGGGCATCAGGTTTCTAGGACCAAGGATTTTACCCAGTCGACCGATTTTTGGCATGACAGATGGTGTGGCAACAATGACATCAATATCTGTCCAGCCTCCTTCGATTTTGGATACATACTCATCCAATCCCACGTAGTCTGCGCCCGCTTCTTTGGCTTCGGCTTCTTTGTCCGGATTACAAAGTACCAGAACTCTTTTAGTTTTCCCCGTACCGTGCGGTAGGCTTACCGTGCCTCTGAGTGCCTGGTCCGCCTTTTTGGGATCAACGCCAAGGCGGATATGCATGTCTACCGAGCTGTCGAACCGTGTACAGTTGATTTCTTTAATTAGGGCGGTGGCTTCGTCTAAGGAATACGCCCTTGTCTTATCTATCTTAGCTTCTACTTCTTTTCTTTTCTTTGAGATGGCCATGGTAAATGTTTTTTAAAAGGTGAACCTAGCAATTAGTTATCCCAGGGTGCTGCGCCCTCT
The DNA here is from genome assembly GCA_964646775.1 of uncultured Chitinophagaceae bacterium. Classification (GTDB taxonomy): domain Bacteria; phylum Bacteroidota; class Bacteroidia; order Chitinophagales; family Chitinophagaceae; genus CAYPQN01. The sequence goes on from CAZYEZ010000070.1 coordinate 10,769, forward strand.
ACGGTTAACCCTAAGCTTCTCGCGGTGCCGGCAACCATGCGCATTGCGCTTTCTACCGTAAAACAGTTGAGATCATCCATCTTGTCCTTGGCGATTTCCTCCACCTGGGACCAGCTGACTTTCCCTACTTTGTCGCGATTGGGCTCTTTGGACCCTTTTGATACCTTGGCCGCTTCCATAAGCTGCACGGCAGCCGGAGGCGTCTTTATGACAAACTCAAAGGATTTGTCGGCAAAAACAGTGATGAGAACGGGAAGGACTTTCCCTTGCTTGTCCTGGGTTCTTGCATTGAACTGTTTGCAGAAGTCCATGATATTGATTCCTTTGGAACCTAAAGCAGGACCAATGGGTGGAGCAGGGTTTGCCTGTCCGCCCTTGCACTGGAGCTTCACATAGCCCGTGATTTCTTTAGCCATTTTTTCTTTTTTTTGGTTTTAGCGAATTGCGATAAACAATTCTCCCAAATGCCATTCTATAACTAGAGCAAAATGAGAATTGGTGGGCAAAGGTAAGGGATAATCACCATAGTTGAAAAAAAATTCTTTTTTCGACCACCTTCTGGATTTTAGATTCACGCGTCGGGGGCAAAGAGGCCATGGAGGGTGAAAGGATTCAGGCTTTTTTATGTATTTTTGGTTTTTGTTCACAGATTCCGGCTCTTTTCTGCGCCTGTGCATGGAC
>CAZYEZ010000071.1:0-11248 GCA_964646775.1 uncultured Chitinophagaceae bacterium
GAAGACGAGATTATTAAAAAGATTGAAGCCGGAAGCGTCAGCTTCCCGCTGAATAGCAGCCTGATTACCGGCGTCCAGTCACTGTTCGGCGTCAAAACCCAGCTTCAGTTCGGGAAGCTTTGGGTGACAGGGGTCTTGTCCCAGCAGCGGTCCAAGCGCCAGAGTCTGACCATCCAGGGCGGGTCCCAGACCCAAAACTTTGAGATCAAGGCCGACGATTATGAAGAGAATCGCCATTTCCTGCTCTCCCAATATTTTTATCAACACTACGATCATGCCCTAAGGGAATATCCCATTATCAACTCCCAGGTCCATATCAATCGGATTGAGGTCTGGGTTACCAACCGGACTGGTGCTACCGAAGGGGTAAGGACCGTGCTGGCATTTCAGGATCTGGGGGAACAAAATCCGGCTTATACCGAGTTGAGAGGCGGCACGCAGCCTATTCCCGCCCAGCTCCCCGACAACCGGGCCAATCAGCTTTACTCCAGGCTGGTTCAGAATCCTGCGAGCCGGCAGCAAGGTTCGTATGTACAAGCCATTCAGTCTAGCTTCAACCAGGACAGCTTCGCCAATGGAACCGACTACTTTCCGACCACGGCCCGGAAGTTGACCATGGCCGAGTTTACCTTTCATCCGCAGCTGGGATATCTGTCACTGAATACCCAACTGAACCCCGATGACGTGCTGGCCGTGGCTTTTCGTTATACCTATAATGGGCAAGTATACCAGGTCGGGGAGTTCGCCGAAGACCTGCCTCCAACCAGCGATACGGGCATGCATAATAACGATCAGCGCATCCTGTTTCTCAAATTGCTCAAGGGAACTTCGCTCAGCCCCCAGCAGCCGGTTTGGAATCTGATGATGAAGAACGTCTATGCTCTTGGAGGTCTTGGCGTGACCAAGGAGGAGTTTCGTCTCAATATCCTTTACCAGGATCCCGGAGGCGGAGAGAAGCGTTATTTGCCCGAAGGAGATATGGCCGGAATCCCGCTGCTCACCCTGCTGAATCTGGACCGTCTCAACTACCAGAACGACCCGGCTCCAGATGGGATCTTTGACTACGTCGAGGGCATAACCATCAATACCCAGCAAGGGAAGATTATATTCCCGGTCTTGGAGCCTTTTGGCGAGAATCTAAAACCGGCTCTTGGCAGCCCTCAGCTGGAGCGAAAATACCTTTATGAAATCCTCTACGATTCGACGAAGACAATCGCCCGACAGTTTCAGCAGAACAATCGTTATGTGATCAAAGGTTCCTTCAAATCCACCTCCTCTTCGGAAATCTTCTTGGGAGGGTTTAATATTCCCCAGGGTTCGGTATCGGTCACGGCAGGGGGCCAGAAACTTACCGAAAACGTCGACTACCAGATCGATTACGGCATGGGTCGGCTCAAGATCCTCAATACTGGAATCTTGAATTCAGGGATGCCCATCAACGTGCAATATGAAGACAATGCTACTTTCGGGTTTCAGCAGCAGAACTTTATGGGGGCACGGCTGGATTATTTCCTGAATGATAAGCTGAGTCTGGGTGGGACCTACATGCGCCTAACTGAGCGCCCCTTTACGGCCAAGACCACCCTGGGAGAAGATCCGATCAAGAATACCGTTCTGGGTTTGGACTTGAACTATCAGTCGGAATCCGCTTCTTTAACACGACTTTTGGATAAATTGCCCATCTACTCCACTACCGCGCCCTCTTTTATCAGCGTGACGGCGGAGGTGGCCGGACTCCTGCCTTCTCACCCCAGGCAGATTAATGCCCTGGACCCTGAAGGTTCGGTATATATCGATGATTTTGAAGGGACCCGCAGCGCCTATGATCTCAAGTTCCCCGTCAACGCCTGGTCTTTGGCTTCGGTTCCGGTGGGAGCGGTGGACCCAAATGGAAACCCCATTCTTCCCGAAGCCACAAGAAGCAACGACCTGTCTTATGACTTTAACCGGGCTCGTCTGGCCTGGTATTTTCTAGAGCCGCTGCTTGTAGATCCCACGGGCGGCGTCCCAGATTTTGTGAAGAAGGACAGCATGCAACATTATATCCGAATTGTGCAGCAGCAGGATGTGTTCAAGCAGAAGTCGTCCAGTGCGTTGCAAAATGCGCTTTCCACTTTTGACCTCGCTTATTATCCGAGAGACCGGGGTCCTTATAACTTCAATCCTCAGATCAATCCCGATGGGAGTCTTCCCAATCCGGCAGCTCGCTGGGGGGGGATTATGCGGGCCATCGATAATACGGACTTCGAACAATCCAATGTGGAGTTTGTGGAGTTTTGGGTCATGGATCCCTTTATCAACAAGCCCAATTCCAGCGGAGGCTCCCTGTACATCAATCTGGGAAACGTGAGTGAGGATGTGCTCAAAGATTCACGAAAGTTTTTTGAAAACGGCCTGCCTTATCCGGAGAATCCACAACAAGTCAATACCTCTGCTTGGGGTCAATCGCCCGCGTTGCAACAGCAGATTACCCAATCCTTTGATTCCGACCCAGCAGCCCGCGCGATCCAGGACGTAGGTTATGATGGACTGGATAATGAAAGAGAAGCCGAGCATTTTAGTGCCTATATCAATGCGATTTCCGTGGACCCCGAAACTCGGGAAGCCATCCTGGCCGACCCATCCAACGATGATTTCAGGCATTTTAGGGATGCCTATTATGAAACGAATCAGATCGGTGTTTTGGGCCGATACAAAGCCTATAACAACCCGCAGGGTAATTCACCGATCAACGATGCCAGTTCGAATATCGCCCAGGGGGCAAATATCCGCCCCGAATCCGAGGACATTAATCGGGATAATACCCTAAATGAGTCCGAGGATTATTTTCAGTATCGAATCGACCTGAAGCCGGATATGGAAGTGGGCACCAACTATATCATCAATAAGCAGGTGTCTCAGGTTCGACTTCCCAACGGCGAATATGCCGATGAAACCTGGTATCAGTTTAAGGTTCCAATCCGCGACTATTCCCATAAAGTGGGGAACATCTCAGATTTTCGTAGTGTTCGGTTTATGCGCCTGTTTTTGCATGGCTTTGAAGACAGCGTTGTATTGCGTTTTGCGCGCCTGGAGTTGGGAAGGAACAACTGGCGTCGATATATGTTCTCCATGCAGGATCCAGGTGGGTATCCGGTTCCCGAAGATGATACCAGCGGATTTACCGTTACCTCGGTGAGTCTGGAGGAGCATGGGGACCGCCAGCCCATTCCTTATGTGCTTCCTCCAGGGGTTTCCCGCCAGCTTACCCAGGTTTCCAATGCCCAAACCATTCAGCTCAACGAGCAGTCGCTTGCACTCCAGGTATGTGGACTGGCAGACGGAGATGCCCGGGCCGTGTTTAGAGAGGTAAACATGGATATGCGGCAGTTTAATGGATTGCGGATGTTTGTCCATGCGGAGTCCCAGCTGGGGAACACGCCACTTCGCGATGGGGATATTCGCGCGATTATTCGTATTGGAAGCGATTTCACGAATAACTACTATGAATACCAGATTCCGTTAGCCATCACCCTTCCTGGAGATAACAATCCGGAGACCATTTGGCCTCGGGCCAATCAGATCGATCTGGTACTGGAAGAACTGGTGAAGGCCAAGACCAACCGGAACCTCCAAGGGCTGCCTAGTTTTGTCCCCTATGAAGAAGTGGACTCCAAAGGGAATACGGTATTTGTGATCGGGAACCCCAACCTAGGAGAGGCAAAAACCATTATGTTGGGCGTCATGAATCCCCGTCGCACGGAGCAGAACCTCCAGGATGACGGAATGGCCAAATGTGGAGAGGTATGGTTTAACGAATTGAGACTGGTAGGCATGAACGAGAAGCCCGGCTATGCATCGGCAGGAAGAGTGGCCATTCAATTGGCCGACCTTGGAAGCATCAATCTGAACGGGAGCATGCATACCGAGGGATATGGCAATATCGACCAGAAGCTCAATCAACGGTTTCGTGATCAGTTCTATCAGTATAACAGTTCAGCCAACTTGAATCTAGGAAAACTGATGCCCAGAAGCTGGGGCGTTCAGCTTCCCCTTTTCGTGGGCTTTTCAGAGAATGTGAGCAATCCTCAATATGATCCCTATGATTTGGATGTCCGCTTTCGGGATAAGTTGAATATGGCCCGGTCTGCGGCTCAAAGAGACTCGCTGCGCAAGGCCGCCCAGGATTATACGGCCATCACCAGCGTGAATTTATCCAACGTTCGGATCATGGGAAATCCGGAGAAGCAATCGAAGACCATGCCCTGGTCTGCGAAGAATTTTGATTTGAGCTATGCTTATAATCAGCAATTTAAGCGCAATCCCATACTTGAAAGAGACGTTCTTACCAATCAGCGATTGGGCCTGGGCTATACTTATGCCATCAAATCTCGATCCATAGAACCGTTCCGGAAGCTCATCAAGTCCAAGTCAAAATGGCTGGGGCTGATTAAGGATTTTAATTTTAATCCCCTGCCCACGAATTTTACCTTCCGCACCAACTTGAACCGGATCTTTAATGAAACCCAGGTGCGGAACATATCGGGAGATGCCATCGAAATTGCGCCCACTTTTTTTAAGAATTTCCTTTGGGATCGAACCTATAACCTTCGATGGGAGCTCACCCGGTCCTTATCTTTTGATTATCAGGCGACCAATAATTCTCGCATCGATGAACCCTACGGACGGATCGATACCAAATCCAAGGAGGATTCGCTATGGCGGGAAATAGCCAGCTTTGGCCGAAATACCTTTTACACGCAGACCTTCAACGCCGCCTATACCCTTCCTTTGCAAAAACTTCCCGCGACGGACTGGACCAGTCTTCGTATTCAATACGGGACCAGTTATAACTGGACGGGTGCCTCCTTACTGGCGCGTTCCCTGGGGAATACCCTAGCCAATACACAGACCATTCAAGTGAATGGAGAGCTGAATTTTGCCCAGTTATATAATAAGCAGCGCTGGCTGAAGGCGGCTTCTTCCAATGCCCCACCCGGAGGCAGCCGAGATCCCCGATCGCCTGCGACACGCCCCGACCGCAATGTTCGGGACCTGCGGGACAATCGGCCGGGAGGCCAAGCGGAGGAGGCCCTGGCCAAATCGTTGGATAAGTCTACGGAGATCGACACGAGTGGATTTTATGACATCGCCTCCAATGTGGCGAGATTGTCCGATGCAGAACTTGATTCGGTAAGAGCGGAGCAGGAAGCCATGTTGGCCGCCATGAAGAAGGCGGAGAAGAAGCGAAGGAGGGAAGCCCGCAGAGAAAGACGTCGAGCCAGGAGGAATACCGTACCGGAACTATCCAAAGGGGAACAGGTTGCGGGTCGCTTGGTCACCATGGTGAAGCGAACCACATTTAGCTATTCGGAAAGCTCGGGGACCATCCTGCCCGGATACATGGACAGTACCCGATTCTTGGGCATGAACCGAAATTATCAGGCGCCCGGATTTGATTTTATTTACGGATATCAACCGGATCGCGCCTGGCTAGAAACCCAGGCTTCCCAGGGACGCCTATCCCGCGACTCGCTATTCAACGCCCAATTCCAGCAAACCTATCAGCAGAACATCAACATTACTTCCACGGTGGAGCCGATTCGAGACCTTCGAATTGATCTTTCTTTGACCCAATCCTTTAGTAAAACCCACCATGAACTGTTCAAGGATACCAGCCTGAGCGGCTATGGGGAATTTACCCACAACAATCCCTATCAGTCGGGTTCCTTTACGATTTCTCATGTCGGCCTGGCAACGCTTTTCAAGAGCTCCACGGTGAATACGGGAGCCTATCGGGATTTTTTGAATAACCGGCCCATTATCTCCAACCGGGTGAGCTACCGAAACCCCTATAGCCAGCAGGTGCCCGATCCCCATGACCCCAGTTATGGAAAGGGATACACCCAGTTCTCCCAGGATGTATTGATTCCGGCATTTATTGCCGCTTATACGGGAAAGAGCCCTCGGGAAGTGCCCTTAATTGATTATTCGGGCCGCAATACGCGCAGCAATCCATTTGGCCATTACCTGCCCAAACCCAATTGGCGGGTGAACTATAACGGACTGACCAAAATCCCCTTCTTTGCGCGTTTCCTGACCAACCTGGTCGTCACCCATGCCTACACCGGTTCCCTGTCTATGAACAGCTTTGTTTCAGCCCTGTTCTATGAAGATATTTATAGCATGGGATTCCCCTCCTTTATCGATTCAAACTCCGGAAACTTCGTTCCTTTCTATCAGGTTCCGAATGTAACGATGACCGAGCAGCTTAACCCGTTCTTCGGGGTGGATGCATCTTTTAAAAACAACTTGACAGCCCGTTTTGATTTCCGAAAGAGCCGGGCCGTGACCTTGAGTCTGGTGGATTATCAAATCAGCGAAACCCATAGCCTGGAATATGTGTTCGGGCTTGGATACCGGGTTCGAGGCCTCACCCTACCTTTTGAAATCTTTGGGATCCGAAGACTGGAAAATGATCTGAACGTGAAAGTAGATGTGGGCATTCGCGATGATAGCACTTCCAACCACTATCTGGCTCAGAATATTGCGGTCGTGACCCGAGGCCAAAGAGTGGTTACGATTTCGCCTTCGGTGGATTATATAGTCAGCGATCGATTGACCTTAAGATTCTTCTATGATCGCCGAAGGACCATACCGCATACCACCAGTTCATTCCCGATGACGACGACAAGAGCAGGGATAACCCTCCGCTTTATCTTCGCCCAATAGATGCGCGAAAAGGAAAATGCAGCCTCGATTCGGCGGTGGATTCAAGGAATACGAGGGAAATTTTGTAAATTTGTAGGGTACTCATCATCATTTTAGAACATGTCTGAAGCGCAGTTAGAAGCGGAATTCAACCGCAAGGTAGAGAGCGACCAGAGCATCGAACCCAGGGATTGGATGCCGGAAGAATATAGGAAGACCTTAATCCGGCAGATTTCTCAGCATGCCCATAGTGAAATTGTCGGCATGCTTCCGGAAGGGAACTGGATTACCCGGGCCCCGAACTTGCGCAGGAAGGCCGTCCTTCTTGCTAAAGTACAGGACGAGGGAGGCCACGGCCTCTACCTTTATTCCGCCGCAGAAACCCTTGGTATTTCCCGCGATGAGATGCTTGAGCAGCTGCATTCAGGACGCGCGAAATACTCTTCGATATTCAATTACCCCTCCTTGACCTGGGCGGATATGGGGGCCATTGGCTGGCTGGTGGACGGGGCCGCCATCATGAACCAGGTTCCACTATGTCGCACTTCTTATGGGCCTTATGCCCGGGCCATGGTTCGGATTTGTAAGGAAGAAAGTTTTCATCAGCGCCAGGGTTATGAAATCATGCTGACCCTATCCCAGGGAACCGAGGTTCAAAAGAAAATGGCCCAGGACGCCCTAAATCGCTGGTGGTGGCCTTCTATTATGATGTTTGGTCCCCCCGATGAGGAGAGTCCAAACACCGCCCAAAGCATGCGCTGGCGAATCAAAAGGTTTACCAATGATGAGTTAAGGCAAAAGTTTATTGACGTAACCGTAGAACAGGCAGCCCTGCTGGGGCTCCAGATTCCGGATCCCGATCTTAAATGGAATGAAGAGCGGGGCCATTATGACTATGGAGCCATCGATTGGGACGAGTTCTGGAATGTGGTGAAAGGCAAGGGTCCCTGTAACCGGGAACGCTTAGAGGCACGACGCAAGGCCTGGGACGATGGACAGTGGGTGCGGGAAGCGGCTTTGGCCTATAGCGAGAAAAGGAGAGCTAAAAAACGGGCAAGCTAAGCCTGGACTTACAAGATTAATGACCAATCAGATTCATGGAGAATAAAGAAAATCAGGCCACTTGGCCTTTATGGGAAGTGTTTATCCGATCCAAGGCAGGATTAGATCATAAACATGTGGGTAGTCTACATGCTGCCGATGCGGATATGGCTTTGCAGAATGCGCGGGATGTTTATACAAGGAGAATGGAAGGCACCAATATATGGGTGGTGGAAAGTCGGCATATTCACGCCTCGGATCCCGATATGGCGGACTCCCTTTTTGAACCGGCGCATGACAAAGTATACCGACATCCCACCTTCTATGAACTCCCCGAGGAGTTAAAACATATGTAGTCTGCCGAACTCAACCTTAATGAATGCAAATGAATTTATTTCGATACTGCCTGCAACTGGCGGATAATGCCTTAATTCTAGGACATCGACTGAGCGAATGGTGTGGACACGGCCCCGTTCTGGAACAGGATATCGCGCTGAGCAATATGGCTTTGGACCATCTGGGTCAGGCCCGTTTCTTTTATCAGTTTGCGGCCCAGCGCTTTGGGCAGCTTTCCGAAGAACAGCAAAAAAGTTGCTTTTCCTCTCCCGCCCTCGATGAAAAACGATCCACCGGTAAACCCCTGGATGAGGACGATCTTGCCTATCTGAGAGATGGCTGGGATTTTCAGAATATACTGCTTGTAGAGCAGCCAAATCGTGACTGGGCCTATACGATCGTGCGATCCTATTTTTACGATCAATTCCAGATCCTGCTCTATGATGAGCTGGCGCGGAAAGCGCCGGTCCAGGAAATAAGCGATATCGCGGAAAAGTCGCTAAAAGAAGTGCGTTATCACCTGAATTGGAGCGCCGAATGGATGATCCGACTCGGAGATGGAACCGAAGAAAGCCACCGTCGGCTACAGCAGGCATTGGAGGATATGGCCCCTTATAGGGGTGAGCTGTTCATTCCTTCTCCCTGGGAAGCAAGCTGGCTGCAGGGGGAAGCGGGCATCGATCTTTCGGCGATGAAGACCGCTTACGATGCGCAAATGAATGCGGTGCTGGAGGAGGCAGGTGTGGTGCTTCCGGATGCAAGCTGGACCATGGAAGGGGGCAAAGAGGGTCGGCATTCGGAGCATTTAGGTTATATTCTGGCTGAACTTCAGTTTGTGCAAAGAGCCTACCCTCATATGGAGTGGTAAATTCGGCAGCAAAGCGGAAGGAGAAGGAGGAAGTTATGCGCCTAAAAGAAAGAGAATCTGAAGTTTGGAAATGGCTGGCCGAAGTCATGGATCCGGAGGTCCCTGTCCTTACAATCTTGGACCTGGGCATCGTTCGGGAGGTAGAGGTTTCTCTCGGAGAAGGCGGGTCGGAAGAACTTCGTATTGTCATTACCCCAACTTATAGCGGATGTCCAGCCATGGATGTTATTGCCGCCCATATTCGTATGGCTTTAGCCGGGAGGGGGTTTTCGAAAGTCGATTTATCTTATCAGTTGAGCCCTGCTTGGACCACGGATTGGCTGAGCGAAGAAGGAAAAGAAAAACTGAAAGAATATGGGATTGCCCCGCCCCTATCCCGCCAAAATCAGGATGAAGGCCGATTTGCATCAACGCCCGTTCCTTGCCCTCGATGCGGGGCCGCGGATACGGAACAGATAAGTCAGTTTGGCGCGACCGCCTGCAAGGCCTTGTATCGATGTAAAGCATGTCTCGAGCCCTTCGAGTATTTTAAGTGCCATTAAACCCGTTAAAACAAGATAAGCGTGCCCCCGAAAGCGTTGGGGTTCAGGACTCGTCCTTTTTCGTATCGAGAGGAATCTCCCCGGTATTTTTTAGGGTTTCCAAGGCTTGACGCGCGGCGAGCTGGCCAGCAAGTTTCTTATTGTGGCCCGTGGCCATGGCCAGCTTTTTCCCGTTCAGCATAATGGCTACGGAGATGAGTGGCCGCGATTGGTCGCTGTCCACAAATATCGTGTCAAACTGAATCTCATGGCCCCTTTTTTGGGACCACTGCAGCAATTGATTCTTGTAGTTGGTGTCGGTTGTTTCGATAAACTCCAAATCTACATGGGGCATGATAATCTGGCGAATGATATAATCGCGGGTGAAATGAAAACCTTTATCCAGATAAATGGCGCCAATAAGCGCTTCCAGGGCATTGCCAAAGATGTGAGAATGGCGAAGTCCCTTATCTGCCCGGCTGTACTGGATGATTTTAGGGATGCCGATTTTTCGTGCCAGCTCGTTCATGGATTCCCGGCGCACAATGCGAGAACGGATTTCCGTGAGGACTCCTTCGGCCTGGCCAGGGTACTTTTTAAAGAGGAATTCGGCGACGATGGCGCCCAAGATGGCATCGCCGAGAAACTCTAGACGCTCATTGTTTTTTTGAGGATCTTCTTGGGCAGACCGATGAATCAGTGCCGTTTGGTAATAAGGAAGGTGGGTGGGGCGGAATCCCAGAACATGTTGCAGCTGGGCAGACAATGCTTTACGGGGAGAGAACAACTGCTGTAACCATGCACGAATAGGACGCAATTTATTCTTCAAATTTTTTGAATACTACGGAAGCATTATGACCACCGAAGCCAAAGGTATTGCTCATGGCAACCCGTACCTTTCGAGATTGAGCCTCATTAAAAGTCAGGTTCAACTTGGGATCGATTTCGGGATCATCCGTAAAATGATTGATGGTAGGCGGTATGATATCATGCATCAGGGATTGGACGCTGGCCACCGCTTCGATGGCTCCGGCTCCGCCGAGTAAATGACCGGTCATTGATTTGGTCGAACTGATGTTCATGGCGTAGGCGTGGTCCCCAAATACTTTTTGAATGGCAATCAATTCGGCAACATCCCCCAAGGGGGTGGAGGTTCCATGGACATTGATGTAATCGACTTCATCCGGATTGATCTGGGCGTCTTCGAGGGCATTTTTCATCACATTGATGACCCCTAAACCTTCAGGATGCGGGGCCGTTAGGTGATATGCGTCCGCGCTTAATCCTCCCCCGATCATTTCTGCAAGAATGGGGACACCGCGTTTTTTGGCATGTTCATACTCTTCGAGTATTACGCAGCAACCGCCCTCACCGAGGACAAAGCCATCTCGATCCCGATCAAAAGGCCGACTCGCCGTCGCGGGATCATCGTTTCGCTCGGAGAGGGCTTTCATGGCATTGAATCCCCCGATCCCGGCTTCCGTGATCACGGCTTCTGATCCTCCAGTGACCATGGCATCTACTTTACCGAGCCGAATATAATTAAAGGCATCGATCAATGCGTTGGTCGAGGAAGCGCAGGCGCTTACGGTGGCAAAATTCGGTCCCCGAAAGCCATACTTCATGGAAATATGACCGGCGGCAATATCTAAAATGAGTTTCGGAATAAAGAAGGGGTTGAATCGGGGGGTACCATCGCCGGCATTGAACTGTTTCATCTCTTCAATGAAGGTAATCCTACCACCGATTCCGGAGGCCCAGATGACGCCCACCCGATCTTTATCCAGGTTTT
>CAZYEZ010000072.1:0-11234 GCA_964646775.1 uncultured Chitinophagaceae bacterium
CCATTCCAAGGCATTGACATAATCTTGAATGAGGAAATAAGCCTCGCCGACCCGATAGCAGGTCCAGGCATCCGGGTACGATCCGGGATCATAGTCCTTGGCGTAATCGGTCACCTTTTGATAGTCCCCCGAAAGAAAAGCCCAGCGAATCAAGTTTTTACCCTGGAATTGTTTCTGATCTTCTGAGGCAAGGGGCAGTAGATAATGGGCGGCGGAATCGAGCAAGGCAAAATCCTGGGCATTATATCGCTCGAAAAACTCCATATAGGCGCGGGCTTGCATAATGGGATCGACGGGTCCGGGGTTGATGGATTTTAGCCCAAGAAAGGCGGTAATCCGGGACTGCAGCGTATCGTCAAAGGGGCGCCGGCGAATATAGTGGTCGGTGACGGCGACATGGGGGATGTCAATACTCCCATTCTGTGGCATATGGCAGGAATAACAATGGTCTGAAGCCGCCAATCGCTTCTCTTTGGACTCCGTACATTCCCCCCAGGTGGTTGCCTCGGTAGGCCCATGACATTGCTGGCATTTCTGATTAAAATAAAGCGCATCTACCTGGCGCACGCTTACATGCGGATTATGGCAGGTGATGCAGCTCATCGATTCGGATCGCAGAAAACAGGGGCTCTGCTGCAGCCTTTCTACATGGGAGGCCATAATCATCTTATCCTCTGCACCTGCATACTGAGGCATAAAAACTTGCAGAACCTCAGAAAGCGCCATCCCTGGACGAAAGTCAAAAAAGGTTTTACCCTCCCGGAGCACGGCAATGCCCTGTAAATGGCAGCGCTGACATAAGCTGTTCTGCAAGTCCACGGATAAACGTCGAGGATTGACGATGGAGTAATCGGGTCCCTTTGAAGTATCAATAGGTATCCCCGCCAGGCGTTCGCGAACATGGATTTCACCGGGGCCATGGCAGCGCTCGCAATCAATCCCTTCCTTGACCGATGGAAAACGATGGAGGCTCTTATCATCAAATTCAGGAAATCCGTTGTGGCAGCTCATGCACTCCATTTCAATAATCCGGGAGAACCGGGTATTCATGCCCTCTTCAAAACCAGGAGCCAGGTCCCACTGCCCCTTTTGCGTATAGAAAGTAATGGGCGCCTGATAGAAATATCCGCCCTCTTCAAAAAGGTGGGAGTTTGTATGTTGGCCCGACCCAATGATATAATCAATCTTTTGTATCCATTTATGGACGGTATCCTTTCCAACCAGGCGATACTCCATGATATATAGAGAGTCATCCTGCCAATAGGGCTTATAGTAAAAATCCAGGTTCTGGTCATAGATGACCGTATGTTCGGTAAATGCAGCGGCCGATTTGGATAAAGTGGCATGATCAAAAGAGAGGCCCATGCCTGTATGCTGATAGGTGTCATGAATGTCCTCGTGGCAGCTGCGGCAGGTTTCCATACCCACATATTTTACCGTGGTATCGTAAACATTCTTCCATGCCTCGCCCTCTCTTGGCGGGGGAGATGAAGGCGTGCAATAAAATCCTGGCCAGGCAAGCATCAGACAAACCGCTCCCAGTATTCCCGCCTTCAACCTGCTGGTCGCCAGCTTTGGCTTCTGTTTATCTTTCATCTTAACCCGGTTCCTTCGTTTAATCAAAAATGGCCAGCGTGTAGTTGGATTTTCCTTTCTGTATCAAGAGGAACTTTTGATTGACCAAGGCATAGTCTTTCAGCCGAACGCTGGCATCGGTGATCTTTTCCTTATTAATGCGAAGACCTCCGTTCTGAATAAGCTTTCGCAGCTCTCCGCGGGAAGGAAAGACTTGGTGGTCCACTAAGAAAGAAACCAGATCCGTATCGGATTCCCAGACCTCCCGAGATGCCCTCACCTGGGGCACGCCTTCCATTAATTCCAAAAACTTTTCCTCGTCGACGGTACCCAGCGCCTCCAGGGTCTCTCCGCCAAAAAGGATTTCTGTTGCCTTCAAGGCCAAGGCCCATTCGGAGCGACCGTGAACCATGATGGTCATTTCTTCGGCCAGCATCTTCTGCAATGCCCGCCGGTGCGGCGCCTGGCGATGCGCTTCGATCGCCTGCTGGATTTCTGCAAGAGGTCGGTGGGAGAACAGCGGGAAAAAGGCCTCGGTGTCTTCATCCCCCAACTGAATCCAGTACTGATAGAACTGGTAGGGGGAAGTCATTTTGGGATCCAGCCAAATCGTACCCGCTTCGGTTTTCCCGAATTTCCCTCCATCGGCTCGGGTAAGCAATGGCGTGGTGAATGCCTGAGCCGTGCCCCCTGACTTGCGACGGATCAATTCCACACCGGTCAACATATTGCCCCATTGGTCGGCACCTCCCATTTGCAATTGCACTTTATCATGGGTATAGAGGTACCAGAAATCATAAGCCTGAATTAACTGGTAGCTAAACTCTGTAAAAGAGATGCCGGTTTCCAACCGCTTTTGTACCGACTCCTTGGCCATCATATAGCTCACGGAAATATGCTTGCCTACATCCCGAATAAACTCAAGAAAATCCAGCCCCCGAAACCAGTCCATATTATTGCGAAACCGGGCTCCATGTTCTCGCTGATCCTCAAAATCAAGGAACCTAGATAACTGCTTTTCCACGCCTTTCAGATTCGCTTCTAGGATGTCCAGGTCCAGCAGATTTCTTTCTTGAGATTTCCCAGAGGGATCTCCAATCATACCGGTTGCACCGCCCAGCAAAAGATAGGGCCGATGCCCCGCCCGCTGGAATCTTTGCAAGAGGATGATTTGGACCAGACTGCCTATATGCAGGCTGGAGGCCGTCGGGTCAAACCCTATATAGGCCGCACAAGGTCCCTGGGCCAGCAATTCTTTCACTCCGGGGGTGCTATCCTGAATGAGTCCCCGAGCCGATAAATCCTCGATTAAACGCATGGTTTATGATATAATGATTCTTTGGTTCATGTATGCAAAAAACCGGTCATCGCTGAAAGAAAAGCCCGATTTTTCTTTGGTACAAATATAGGTTCAAAAAAATTTGCGCTCTCCCAAATCGGGATGAAATCTGGTTTTCGGGAAAATCCTTGGGTACCTGTATTTTGTTTTTCAGAAATTGTTTCTATCTTTCGGTATTCCTTTTTAACCATAAACAAAGGCAATTGAAACGATTACTATTCGCCCTGACTCTTATGGCTCCTGCTGCCCTGATGGCACAGCCTCATCACGAGGTTGGACTGACTGCTGGCATAGCCAATTACTACGGTGACTTGCAGGACAAAGTGCTTACAGACATTGGCAGTAAACCCATGGGGGGTATATCGTATAAGTATTTTTTCAACCCGCATGTAGGGCTTAGACTTGGCGCGGCTTATACGCATCTGACGGCCGCCGACAGCCTGTCGAC
Source organism: uncultured Chitinophagaceae bacterium (assembly GCA_964646775.1). Classification (GTDB taxonomy): domain Bacteria; phylum Bacteroidota; class Bacteroidia; order Chitinophagales; family Chitinophagaceae; genus CAYPQN01. The sequence goes on from CAZYEZ010000072.1 coordinate 3,363, forward strand.
TTCCTACGTGAAACAACGAAGAAATCTTCGCTTCGCCACCAACCTATTCGAGGTCCACGCAGGGTTGGAGCTAAACCTGCTTCCCATTGAGGCCGATAACGTCCATATCACGCCTTATGTATTTGGAGGCGTGGCGGTTTTCGCCTATAACCCATATACAGACTGGGGCGGCAGAAAAGTTCATCTCCGACCCCTAGGTACAGAGGGGCAGGGGATACCGGTTTATCCGGACCGCAGCGAATATAGTTTGGTCAATGTCGCCTTCCCCATTGGAGGGGGTCTCAAATTCTTTGTCGGAAGAACGCTGATGATCAGCACAGAATTAGGTTTCCGATACACAAACACCGATTACTTGGATGATGTGAGCAAGTCCTATGTAAACATGGATACGCTCTATGCTTACAAAGGACAGCAGTCCGTAGATATCGCATTCCGGGGCGACGAGACCACCGGATGGGATGGCAACTATCCCAATTATAAGTACCAGCGGGGTGACAGTCAATCCAATGACTGGTACTGGTTCGGCAATATAACGGTGGCCGTTTACCTTAAAGCCTTCGGTAACGTGAAAGAGTACTGGCAAGCCAACTGTCCTGCTTTCTTCCGCCGATAGCTAAGCTACGCATGGTAGAAACGGATGAACCTCCGCTCATTATATTTATACCAGAAAAACCGGACTTAGTCCGGTTTTTCATTTCCTGGAATCCTTCTGGTCTCAAGCTTAGAATCTTCCTTGCCTTAGATCTTCCTTGGAATCCGCTCCTATTCATGTTTTGGAAATCCATGCCTTGCCAAGGCCCTAAACATTGGAGTCCTCTGCCTTGCCGCCCCATCCTTCTCTTATGCGCCCGGCTAGGTCCTGAAGCGAAACCTTTTCCTGGTATCCGGTTTGAAAGTTCTTCAGGCTAACCATCTTCTCCTCCATCTCCGCTTCTCCGGCAAGGATGACAAAAGGGATGGATTTTTTATGGGCATATTTTAGCTGCCGATCAAATTTTATCGCCTCAGGGAAGTAAAAACAGGATATCCCTTCCAGGCGCAGCTGCTGGAGCACGGAGACGGCGTAATCCTGGGTAGAGGGCCCAAAATTCAGCAACAGCGCCTGAGGCCCAAAGCCCAGACTCGGGGGAAAGAGGTTCAGCTCTTCCATGATGTCATAGATTCGCTCTAATCCAAAAGAAATGCCTACACCCGGAATATCTGGCCCCCCAAAAATTCCGGTGAGCTGATCATAGCGTCCCCCGCCCCCTAGACTGCCCATGGGGACAGCTCCGGTGTTTACTTCCACAATGATTCCGGTATAATAATCAAGTCCCCGGGCTAAACTTAAATCAACGCGAACTTTAACCCGGTCACTTTCTCTTTTCAACTTCTCATAAGCCGCCAAGGTCTGGCTGACTTCTTCGATCCCGGCTATTCCCGTCTGTGTTTCTTGCAAACTGGTCGACAGTTTCGGCTGCAAGTCGACCCATTCCCCTTGAACGGCCATTAAATCCATAAGTAACTCCCGTCCTGTCGGAGACATTCCTGCTCGATTCAGGGCTTCATTGACCCCTTCCCAACCAATTTTATCGAGCTTGTCTAAGGCAATGGTCATATCCGTCATCCGATCCCCCATCCCGCAGACTTCGGCAATGGCAGCTAATATTTTGCGACTATTGATCCGTATTTCAATTTGGGGAATACCCAGCTCATGGAATGCCCACTGGTATACGGCCAGAAGCTCGGCCTCATTCATCAACGAATCCGAACCGACCATATCCACATCACACTGCCAGAACTCCCGGTAGCGTCCTCTTTGGGGACGGTCCGCCCGCCACACGGGTTGCATCTGATAACGGCGATAAGGGAAGACCATTTCCTGATGATGCATGGCTACAAAGCGCGCAAAAGGAATGGTCAAATCATAGCGCAGCGCCCGTTCAGAAATCAGGGAACTGGAATAGGGTCCCTCCAGGAGACGAGCCCATTCCTGGGAGAGCTTTTCCTTGGCAGCTGGCTTTTTCTCGTGCAAACCGTTATTGAGAATTTTGAAAATCAGCCGGTCTCCTTCCGGCCCATATTTTCCCATTAAGGTGGTCAACTGCTCCATGGAAGGCGTTTCCAGGGGTTCAAAACCAAATCGCTCGAACAAGCCCCGAAGTAAGCCCATGATGTATTGTCTCTTTATTACCTGCGCAGCCGAGAAGTCTCGGGTCCCTTGAGGAATCGTCGGTTTGGACATAGTATTCAATCGTTTTTACTGGCCGGATTTTTGGCTGCGGACCGGCGCCTGTGCTTGCTGGTCGTACTGAGCCAGCAATGCCTCACATCCTTGATGAATCAGAGCAAACACCTCATGGTAACCCGACTCATCTCCATACCAGGGATCTGGAACATTCCCTTGAGATCCGGGCTCGAGGAGATGAAGGAAGTAATCCACTTTGTTCCAATGAGGATGATCCCCCATTTGTTGGGCCAGCCTATGGTAGACGTCCTGGGCCATCACAAAGATCCGGTCATAATAATCTAGATCATCGGGTTTTACCTGTCGAGCCCGCTGATAGGATAGGTCATAATCATGGAGCGCGCAAACTTTCTGGGACAGGGGGTGAGGAGGAGAGCCTATATGATAGGCTTCCGTTCCTGCGGAATCCACTTCCCAAGCCAAGCCTTGAGCCTTTGCCCTGGCCTGCAAGATTCCTTCAGCCATGGGCGAACGGCAGATGTTTCCAATACAAACCATCAGTATTTTCATCGTCCTATATTTCCCCTTAACCACCCTTGAAAACCCGGGGTGTCGATCGCCTCAAATATAAGCACTTCCACGGTTTTCCCGACCTTCCCTTCCCTTGGCTTGGACCCATGGGACTTTTGCCATAGATTTCCATTATTTTTGGCGCTTATCCCTAGCCCATGACCCCGCGAACAACCAGTCTGCTCAGCCTGGCTCCCTACCGGATACTTCCGGCGCAGTCCGGGGGGCAACTTGGCATCATCCTTCCCCACCACTACTTGGGCAAGCTCTGTCCCAATCAGGTGGTGAGCACTGTAGACAACGGCCCCAGCTCGGCCTATGCTTTTAACTTGCATCCGCTGTTGCCCGCCCATCCGAGGCGATACCTGCCCTTCCTTTACTACCCGGAAATCGAAAGCCTGGTTAAACGGTATGACATCAGTCATATTTATTGCGACCACCCCTACTTGGCACCCACGGCTATTCTCCTATCTCGTCGCCATCGAATACCTTGGTTTCTAAGAAGCCATAACATTGAGCATCAACGGTTCCGGGACTTCGGTAAGCCTTGGTGGCGCCTGTTCTACCTCTTTGAAAAAGCCATGATGCGCCGCGCTTCCGGCATCTTCTTCATCACCGGCCAAGAAGCTCAAATCGCCCGCGAGAAAATGGGCCTGGAAAAAGTCCCCTATTGCATCGCCCCCTTCGGCACTTCCCTGGATAAAACCCCAGTTCCGGATCCCAGACAAAAAGTGCGAATGGCCGAAGAGCTAGGCTTGGACCCCCACCTCCCCTGGCTTTATTTTCTGGGAGCCATGGATTATGGCCCCAATGAAGGGGCCTTGGCCCATATCCTGGACTCCATTCTTCCCCGCGTCCAGCAAAGGGGCACCGCCGTGCAGATCCTGGTTGCCGGCAAGGGCCTGTCCAATGCCTGGCAAGCCAGAATCCAGGAAACGCCATCCGTCCACTACTTGGGATTTGTGCCGGATCTCGGGGCGCTCATTCAAAGTGCCGACCTCATGCTCAACCCCTTGACAGAAGGCGGCGGCATTAAAACCAAGGCCGTCGAAGCGCTGGCTCATAATAAGACCGTGATCAGCACACGCAGCGGCGCGGCTGGATTAGATTTGGTTCCGCTATCACCCAAACTTCAAGTTTGCGAAGACGGAGATTGGGATGCGTTTACCGAAAATTTGATCAGAGCCCTGGGCCAGCCGTGGCAGACCCCTCCGGCTTTTTACCAGCGATACCACTGGGATCGTATTGCCCAGGATATGCTCCAATTCATGGAATCAATCTAATTGTTATCCGGCTGAAGAAAAACATAGGAAATCAGATTAGCCCCAAACTGGAGCGCGGCCTCGCGGCGATCAGGTGGATTCTGGTGCACCTGGGGATCCTCCCATCCGTCCCCAAGGTCCGTCTGATAGGAGTAGAACACCACCAGCCTTCCTTCGTAAAACAGCCCAAACCCCTGTGGCGGCTCCCCATCGTGCTCGTGTATCTTCGGTAATCCCTGAGGGAAGGAATAAGGATGTTTATAGATAGGATGCGTCCAGGGCACTTCGACCAGCTCCAACTCTGGGAAAACCTGTTTGAGTGCCGGTCGTACATACGCATCGAGGCCATAGTTGTCATCGATATGAAGAAATCCACCCCCGATCAGATAGGTCCTAAGGTTCCGGGCCTCGGCCTCCGTAAGAACCCAGCGGCCATGCCCCGTCAAATGGACAAAGGGATAATTAAATAAAGCGGGGGAACCCACGTCCACCTGCCCTTCCTCAAGATCAAGGTAGGTATTGAGCCGCTCATTGCAGAACTGGGCCAGGTTTCTAAGGGCGCTGGGATTGGCATACCAGTCCCCACCTCCTGAATAGACCAAAAGGCCGAGTTTCAGGTTCTGGGCGCGCAGATTCCCCATCGCAAATAAAAACAGGATCAATAGCCCAATTCTTAGATTCATGGCTTAGGCAGGTTTATCATATGAAAGGTCATGGCAGCTGCTAGGGCGGCCGTTTCGGTGCGCAGGCGCTGCTCTCCGAGGCTTACCGGCTGAAACCCCTCCTCCAGCGCTGCCTGGATCTCCTGGCTGGTAAAATCCCCTTCCGGACCAATGAGGATTAAGGCGGATCGACCGGGTTCCAGCGCATGAATGAGGGGCACCCGCTCCCCTTGGGCACAGTGCGCGATATACAGCGTCTCCCTTCCCTGCTTATACTGACCGAGGGCAGAAAACGGGAGCGGCGATTCCAACTGGGGTAGATAAAATTGCTGCGACTGCAACATGGCAGCACGAAGAATATGATTCCACCTGGCTGGCCGGGTTTTCCAGGGGGTTGATCTTGCGGTCGTCAGTGGGAGGATCGCATGAACCCCCATTTCCGCAGCCTTTTCAAGCAGCCATTCATTACGCGATGCATGGCGTGTGAAAGCCAAACCCAACCGAAGTCCGGGTTGGGGGCGAGGATGATCCTTCCGGCCTTCAATCTGCACGTTGACCTGATGCTTTTTCACCTCCTGAATTCGAGCCAAGATCTCTTTACCCTGACCATCGGTGAGACGCAGGTGTTGGCCAACTCCCATACGAAGGACCAATGCCCCATGGCGGGCCGTTTCCTCCTCTAAACGGAGAAGCTCAGCCGCCCCCTCTAAATCCGGGTGAAAAAACAAAGGCGCATTCTCCATAGACGGCAATGATAGATAATTCCAGAATCACCGCAAAGCTAAATCTCGTTCGGCCAACATGCGACGCAAGTTTATGAGGGCATAGCGCATGCGCCCCAGCGAAGTATTAATGCTTACCCCGGTAAGGCGCGCAATTTCCTTGAAAGGGAGGTTGCCATAGATTCTCAAGACGACGACTTCCCGCTGCTCCTCAGGCAGCGCGGCGATGAGCTGCCGCACGGACTGACCCGTCTCGCGGGATTCTATGGCTTCGATGGGGCTGGCTGCGACCCCAGGTATCCATTCCTCCAGGTCGCTTCCATCGCTTAGGGTAATGTTCTGTTTTTGCCGCACCTTCCGGAAATAATCCATGCAAAGATTATGGGTTATTCGTATGGCCCAGGGAAGGAATCTTCCCTTTTCTTCATATTGGCCGGAAGAAATCTTTTCCATTACGCGCATAAATGCGTCTTGGAATATATCCTCGGCGACATAATGGTCACGAACCAGCACATAGATGCTCGTATAAACTTTGTCTTTATGGCGATGGATAAGGGTCTCCACCGCGGCTACTTTTCCCTGACGGAAAGCTTCAATTAATTCAGCGTCTGAATAATGCGCGTATGCACCCATAAATCTACCTTGGTTAATCTGCCGTTTCGGCGGTAATAAAAAGATTAAGGTAGTGGTGCTTCTATACGCAGTCTATTTTGCGGTGATTTTGCGGTGATTGTGAAATAAGAGACAGGAATTCCTTCGGCGAAATTAGAATTAATTTTTAAGGCCTATTTCCCATCCATTATTGATTGCAAATTAGTACATTTTTAAGACTATACGAATTTTGTTGTAGAAACAGTTATGTATAGCCAAAGGTTGATGCGCTGTAAGTATTCGACGAACTGCGTATTGTCCCGAGCTCACATAGTCTAGGTTTGGCCCAAATAACCTTACTAAGGACCCATCACAAACGCACTCCATCTCCCCCGTTCTATGCTTCACAGAAGCTTGCCTTACTCGACGCTTCAAACTTGTCAATGATGTGTTCAAAAACAAATCGAAAGCATCTCCTAAAACAGAAAGACGATCGCATTTTGAGGCGAAGATCGAATGGAATGCCTTCATGAACAATAGGCAGTTCGTCGAATGCTAACGATAATAATGCGGTAGAAAATCAAGTTCGTCCCGTCGCCAGCGGTGAACCGTTATTTTTGAAAAACGATATTATCCGATTCCAACCTATTGGAAGCTAAGTATGCGTCTATATCTTGAATGGGCTCTAATTGTCCGCTTTGCAAGATGATGTGAGACGAATATCCCAACCCCCTTAATAACCTAGTTGCATTTTGATGTTCTATATTATGTCGTTCAGGCTCTATGTATTCCATGACTACTGTTGGCGATCGATTCTTCAGAAAATTCATGGCGCCATTCACTACTTTAAATTCAGAGCCTTCAACATCTACTTTAATAATTTTAGGAACAATGGCACCCTCTTTAATAATTATATCGATCGTCGTTGATGGTATGTCTAACTTAACCGGCTGGTATGCAGAGAACCAACTTTCAGTTTCAAATTGTTCTATATTCATCGAGTTATATTCGGAATACAGGTTCGGAAATTCATAAAACTGTACTCCCCCTCGAACATCCGATACCGCTTCCCCAAAGATTTTAATGTTGGACCGATTATTACTGTTCATCCTCAACAATCTCATATTCTTTTTCGAAGGTTCAAAAGCATACACTTTCCCATTTGTCCCCACTATTTCAGAGGCAAGCAGGGTAAAGTATCCAAAATGAGCACCGATATCCAGAAAATGATCTCCGCGTTCCAAATGAAGTATGAGATACTTAGCTAGCCTAATTTCTGAACTATGGGATTTTCCACCAGTTAAGTATATGTCCGTAGATGCAGGCAAAGAAACACTCATTTTCTTTCCAAAAAATAGCTTAGCGTCCTTTTTTACTTCTTTCCTAATTTTTGGATAGATAATTTTTTTGTATAATATGGCAAAAAGATATTGATAAGGACTACGTAAGAGCCTATCCCATTTAGTCCGAGTAGCTAAATGTTCAACTTTGCTTAGTTGTTGCAACAATCTGTCTCGCATATTATCCCAGATTCCGCATTAGGATTTTTTAGGTCAAAAAAGCTGTAAATTTCTGACGCGTAGCATTAGCATTTTTAAATTTCCTTGTAAGTGCATCCAGTAATTGAATTATGTACCAGATAATAATTGAAAAGTGTACCACCCAAGACGGTGTAAAAATAGAGTAATAGAGGTTAATATGCTTTGATATTTATCCCTCCTAAAACCTGACATAAAAACTCATGGGCGAAGCCCATACCATTATTTCTTTTTTTGCTTCTTTTTTTCTTTTCATTGGATTTAGTTTTTTAGAAAAAAGTGACCGACCTTGGTAGCTAACCAAAACCGCTAAAGACAGTAAATTCGCGAAATATTCATTGGAGTTATGGAGCAAACATT
>CAZYEZ010000073.1:0-9840 GCA_964646775.1 uncultured Chitinophagaceae bacterium
AGAAATGCAGAGGCTCGCGGCATGGCAAAGTCGAATGCAAGCCAAGCACGGCCGTCTCCCCCCGCTGGTCATGATTGCCGTGAGCGGAGGAGGAAGTCGCTCCGCATTTTGGACCTTTCAGGTTCTGCAGCGTCTAGACGAAGAAAGTCAAGGTCGATTATTTGATCAGGCTGTATTCATAACCGGCGCTTCGGGGGGTATGATTGGAGCCAGCTACTGGAGAGAAATCCATCGGGCGCATAAAGAGGGGAAAATGAGCGAGCCCTACGCCCATACTTATGCAGAGAACATGGGCAAAGACTTGCTGAATGCCATCATCTTTTCCTTTGCCAGCGTGGACTTGATCAACCCGTTCAATCAGATTAGCCTGGCAGGACAGACCTATGTTCGCGACCGGGGTTATGCGATGGAGCAGGAACTTATCCGAAATACCGAGGGACTGCTGGATGGCACGATGGGCGATTTCAAAGAGGCCGAGCAAAAGGCGCAGATTCCAGCCCTTGTCATCCAGTCTACCATCGTTAATGATGGGCGAAAACTCATGATCTCTAATCTTCCCCTCAGCTATATGAGTCGGCCCGCCTACAGTCTTGGTTCCCCGGATCCCCCCGCTTTTGATGCCGTAGATTTTGGACAGCTTTTCCAGGATCGACGCCCCGACCAGCTGCGATTAGCGACAGCGCTGCGGATCAACGCAAGCTTTCCCTATATTCTGCCGGCAGTCAAACTCCCCAGCGAACCGCAAATCAACCTGATGGACATTGGACTGCGTGACAATTTTGGGGGAGAATCGGTAAGTCGTTACTTATATCAGATGGACTCCTTTTTTCGGGCTACCGGCCAGGAAGTCCTGGTACTGGAAATCCGAGACACGCGCGAACACGAAGTCTTTCCACCCCGTCCCATGGATGGATTGGGGAATATGCTCTTTGATCCCTTGTTCGTCATTCAAAATCAATGGGAGCCCTTTCAGTCCTACACGCAGAGCTATCTGAAGGAGCCCCTGGAATCTCAGGGTCGCACGCCCATTCAGCGCACCACTTTCACCTATATTCCCGAACATAAGGACAATGCCGCAGCACTCAATTTTCACCTCAGCACCCGGGAAAAGGAAGACCTTTTGAAATCTTGGTACCAGCCTGCGAACCAATCGAGGAAATCACAATTTATTCAATCCCTGAAAAATGGAATCCATCCATGAAAGTAACCGGTTTCAGCTTTATCCGTGGAGCCCTACGCTTCGACTATCCAATCGTCGCCTCCATTCGGTCCATCCTCCCGCTCTGCGATGATTTTGTCGTGGCGGTCGGTGATTCTGACGATGGCACCCGCGAGCTGATTGCCTCCATTGACCCTCAAAAGATCCGCATCCTCGATACGGTATGGAATGATCAACTTCGGGAAGGCGGCCGTGTGCTTGCCGAGGAAACCAATAAAGCGTTTCAGGCGATTGGGCCTGAGTCAGACTGGTGCTTCTACATTCAGGGCGACGAGGTGGTCCACGAAAAGGATTATCCAGCCATCCGGCTCGCCATGGAAACATGGAAGGAAGATAGACGGGTGGACGGCTTACTTTTCCGCTACTACCATTTCTACGGATCCTACGACTATATTGGCACGGCCTCTCATTGGTACCCGCATGAGATTCGGATTATTCGAAACGATAAATCCATCTATTCCTATGGGGATGCCCAGGGTTTTCGGAAGGGCAACAACCAGAAACTGCGGGTCAAACCCGTCGATGCACATATCTACCACTATGGTTGGGTGAAATCCCCCCAGTCCATGCAACGAAAGCAGGAAAGCTTCAATCGCTTATGGCACGACGATGCCTGGATAAAAAAACATATCCCCGCCCGCGACTTCTTTGATTACGCTGCCCATATTGACCGCCTGGATCGGTTTCAAGGTAGCCACCCCTCGGCCATCCTTCCAAGGATCGAGGAAAAAAACTGGACCTTCGACTATGATATCCGATTCAACCGAACGCGCTGGAAGGATCGTTTTAAGGCCTTAATAAAGCGATACCTCGGGCTCGAACTAAATCATCGGAATTATCGCCTTTAAGCATCCGCCCCCAAGGGTGAATTAATAATAAACGTTGGGGTGTTGATCAAGGAAACGTTCGGCCGCCGACAAATCTTCGAAAAGGATTCGGTCTTCCTCCATAAACGGAACTTGCTCCCTGAACTGAGCCCAAATCGCCTCCAGTCTGGTTGAGGTCTTGAGGGGTCGGCGGAATTCCAGGGCCTGGGCTGCAGATAGCCATTCTATGGCAAGCACCCGCTGCAGGTTTTTAACGACCCGGTAGAGCTTGGTCGCGGCATTGGCGCCCATGCTGACATGATCTTCCTGGCCATTACTGCTGACAATGCTATCCACCGAAGCGGGCGTAGACAGCTGTTTATTCTGGCTTACGATGGCTGCCGCGGTATACTGAGCGATCATCAGGCCGCTGTTCAGGCCCACATCAGGGGATAGAAAAGCAGGCAATTCCCTTTGGCCGCTGATGAGCAGATAGGTTCGTCGCTCCGAGATATTAGCCAGTTCGGCGAGCGCAATGGCCATGAAATCGAGCTGTAATGCCAGAGGCTGTCCATGAAAGTTCCCGCCGCTAACGATGCGCTCCTGTTCATGAAAAACGAGGGGGTTATCCGTAACCGAATTGATTTCGATTTCTACGACCCGTCGGGCTTGATCCAGGGCATCACGGCTCGCGCCATGAACCTGAGGTATACAGCGAAACGAATAAGGGTCCTGCACCTGGGTCTTTTTCTGCTTGCCCAAGGGGCTTCCTTGCAGGATCTCCAAAATGGCCGCTGCGGTCTTTTGCTGGCCCGGATGGGGCCGACTCGCATGGATGGGGCCATAGAAGGGATCATAACGAGCCATGAATGCATCGATCGACATCGCCGAAATATGATCTGCCCATGCTGTCAGGCGATCCGCTTCCATAAGGGCCCAGCTCGCATAGGCGCTCATAAACTGGGTCCCATTTAATAAGGCCAGCCCTTCTTTAGCCGACAATGGAATCGGCGCCCATCCCAACTCGTCAAGCACGGATTGAGCCTCTCGCTTTTCCCCCTTATAGTGCACAAAGCCCTTTCCAAATAAGGGTAGACTCAGATGAGCCAAAGGGGCAAGATCCCCCGAAGCCCCAAGGGATCCTAATTCATAAATGACGGGATAAATTCCATGATTATAGAAGTCCACCAGCCTTTGGATGATCAAGGGTCGGACCCCACTATGGCCCTGACAGAGCCCGTGAATCTTCAGCAGAAGCATGAGACGTACCAACGAGATTTCCAACTCGTCTCCCATGCCGCAGGCATGAGAACAAACCAAATTCTCCTGCAATCGGGCCAGATCTCCAGAAGGAATCCGCCGATCACAAAGGGAGCCAAATCCCGTATTAATTCCATAGTGAATTTCATCGCCGGCGATGACCGCCTCCAGGTAGTCTCGGTTCTGCGATACTTTCTCCATCCGCTTGGGAGAAAGGCGAAGGGGGTGCTGTAAATGTTTTCTCACGGAGGAAATGCTCAAGCACTCCGCTAACTCCATCATGTCCATACTCATTACGCTTTAAAACTTCTTGGATTTTTTAATCTTAGGGTTACCGTTTAATCTTCCAAGACGGGTGCCGTCTCTCTGATTTCCAAGCCTTCCAAATCCTCGATGATGATATCTAGGAGGGCTGCCTCCATGGAGGCCTCTACCGTCTCGACAATCCTTCCTCGTTCGACCCCATCTCGCAACAGGACGATGGTGGGAATCCAGGCAATTTGATAGCGATCTACCCATCCGCTTCCTCCATCCTTCTTTTCCTCGTCCAGGGCCAGGATCCGATAGGCCTGAGGGGGTAAATCCAGGTCTTTAAATATTCGAAAAAGGGGTGGGATCCAGCGATGGGAATCGGAACACCATGCACCCAGGAAAATCAAATACTGATAGGAGGACAAATGAGGCGCTAAAGCCGCCAGCAGCCCCGTATCGGCCTCCGCTTTATGAAAAGCCGGAGGAAACCATGAAAACGCGGGATCTTCCATGAGGTCTTCCCAAAAAATCTCTCTTGGACGGTTCGGCCCCGAGTCCTCCGGAGCGCCGGTCTGAGCCTTCCCAAAATAGGGACATCCCCAGATAAGGAGGCTAAGAAATATAATCCTCATAGCCTATCCCAATTGATTTCGAATGGTCACTAACCGGGCCCTCAGCTGAATTAAGGACTGCTTAAGATCGATGGTTTCATTGTGTAGCATCCGATCTGTTTTCAGCCGGGCTTTGGCGCCCGCCAGGGTATAACCCCTCTCCCTAACAAGTTCATAGATCTTTTTTATCTCCAGAATCTGGTCGGGCGTATACATGCGATCCCCTTTTCGCGTGGTTCGAACACGTAAGGAGAATTCCTGGGTCCAATACCGGATATGGGAAGTATTCATGGAAAACAGGGCCGCCACCTCCCCAATGGAGTAGTATTGTTTCTCGGGCTTCCAGCCATGGAGTAGCTGGGAGCTGGAGGAAGGGTCTTCCTGCCCGGGCGAAGAAGAGGGGGGCGCCTCTTTTTTCTTTCGCGCCCGGCTTTTCCCCACCGCCTCCATTTTCTCTGGAGGGATTTCATCATCAAAGAGAAGCTGAACCTCGGCGCTCATGGTACAAATTAACGAAAAATCCCAGAACCCCGAGCCCTGGGTCTTATCTTCCCATTGAATTGCAGTGAACCAAAGGAAATCCGGGACCTCAAAGATAATTGGCCTAATTTTGCAGGGTCCAAATCAATGATTCATGGCCCTGCGCGAATTATACGAGCGGGCACTCCGATTGGAGTTCCTCTCTGCTGAAGAAGGTAAAATATTATTTGATCAGGCTCCGCTCCCGGAGCTCATGGCCATCGCAGACAAGCTTCGTCAGCGTCAGGTCCCCCGTAAAACGGTGACCTGGATTATTGATCGCAACATGAATACGACCAATGTTTGCGTGGCCAATTGCAAGTTTTGCAACTTTTACCGCATCCCGGGCCATAAGGAATCTTACGTAACCGACTTATCCGTCTACGAGGAAAAAATTGAAGAAACGTTTCGATACGGGGGCGAACAGTTGCTATTGCAGGGAGGCCACCATCCCGATCTGGGTCTGGACTATTATACCGAGCTATTTCGCACCCTCAAGGCGCGCTATCCTCGCCTTAAGCTTCATGCACTAGGCCCCCCCGAGGTGGCCCATATCTGTAAGGTTTCAGGAGTCAGTCATCGCGAAGCATTGATCGCCCTGAAGGAGGCCGGAATGGATTCCATGCCCGGTCCCGGAGCAGAAATCCTAAATGATCGGGTGCGTCGTTTGATATCCAAAGGCAAATGTGGGGCCCAAGAATGGCTCGACATCATGCATGAAGCCCATAAAGTGGGGTTAACCACCACGGCAACCATGATGTTTGGCCATGTGGAAACCATCGAAGAGCGCATGGAACACCTGGTCAAAATTCGGGAAGTCCAGGCGAAGAAGCCGGAAGCTGCCAAAGGTTTCATTGCCTTCATTCCTTGGACCTTCCAAGATGTAGACACCCTGCTAACCCGGATCCGAGGGACCCGAAATCTTACCACCCCCGGAGAATATATTCGGATGATCGCCTTGAGCCGAATCATGCTGCCCAACATTGAGAACATTCAAGCTTCCTGGTTAACCGTGGGAAAAAAGACCGCCCAGATCTGCCTCCATGCGGGGGCCAATGATTTTGGATCCATCATGATTGAAGAAAATGTCGTGAGCGCTGCCGGAGCACCGCATCGATTTACAGCCAAAGGCATTCAGGAAGCGATTCGGGAGGCCGGGTTTGAACCTCAGCTAAGGGATCAGCAGTATCAGCCTCGGGCTCTACCTCAAGAGATGGAGGAGCAAGAGATCTCCTATTAATTCAGGAGGTCGGACCTACGCATCTTTCAGCAAAGCAGGAGAACATGCTCGCCTCGATCCTTACGGAGATCTTGCCCCTTTGTCTGCTGGCATTTTTTGCCGGATTTATTGATTCGATGGTGGGCGGAGGCGGGATGATTCAGTTGCCTGCCTTATTATTGTGGCAGCCCCAGCTTAGCCTTGCCCAGGCATTGGCAACCAATAAAACAGCTTCCTTTCTCGGTACGGTCGTTTCTTCCATCCATTATGCCCTGAGACTGCCCCTTCGCTGGCGGCGAACGCTTTATATGAGCATCCTGGCCTTGATGGGTGGGATCTTAGGCTCCTATAGCGTGGGTTATTTTCAAAAAGAGACCTTTATTCCCCTGCTTCTGGTTTTACTGATTTCCGTCTATGCTTTTGTCCATTTTCACCGTCAGCTGGGCCAGCAAACCCGTCCGGCACCTCCATGGGTTCGCCGATTCCCGGCGCTATGGTTTGGCCTTCTAGGCCTGACCTTAGGATATTACGAAGGCTTAATCGGACCAGGAACCGGAAGCTTACTCGTGATGGGCCTGGTTGTCCTGGGAGGCACCGACTTCCTGAAAGCGACCGGCCATGCCAAGATCATCAATGCCTTCGCCAGCCTAGGCGCCCTCCTCCTATTCTTCTCTTTCGATCAGATTTACTGGCAGCTGGCCGTCCCTATGAGTCTTTTTAACATGGCGGGGAACTTTTTCGGTTCCAGGCTGGCCATGCACAAGGGTTCGGGATTCCTGCGCGGCGTTTTTCAGATCATTCTGATCCTGCTGATTCTTCGTCTGGGCTATGCGTTCTGGACCGATGCCCTCTGAATCCCTGAAACTTAAAGGTAGCGCTCCCCTTTATTGCGCTTTACTTCGGCAACATATTCCTTGATCTGCTGCTCGCGGCCTCGCTCGCAGATCAGCAGGACATCCTCGGTATCGATGACAATAAACTGTTCCAGCCCCTGAAGAACCATGAGCTTCCCTTTCGGTGCTTTGATCATACATTCGCTGGCATCAATAATCATGACCTGATCCCCATAGACGGCGTTGCCCAGATAATCTTTTTCAGAATTCTCGTAAGCAGACTCCCAGGTTCCCAAATCACTCCAACCAAAATACGAAGGGATTACGTAAACATTCTTGGCCTTCTCCATAATCCCATAATCGATCGAAATATTGGTACACTGGGCATAGAGTTCATGGATCACCCGGGCCTCATCCGGCGTATTATATACGTCTTTAGCCATGAGAAATACCTCATTCATCTCCGGTAGGTGTTTTTCTAGCTCGCGGAGTATGGTTTGCACATTCCAGAAAAAAATCCCGGAATTCCAGAGAAAATCCCCGCTCTTTAAAAAGGTTCTTGCCAGCTCCAGCGAGGGCTTCTCCGTGAATGTTTTGACTTTGTAGATCTGGTCAGCCTCCTCGCCCATTTCATACTGTATATAGCCGTAGCCGGTATCCGGCCGACTTGGTTTGATACCCATGGTGAGCAGGGCGTCATGGTTCGAAACAAAGTCCAGGGCTTCATCGGTGGTCCGTTCAAAAGCACGATCATCCATAATGAGGTGATCGGCAGGCGACATAATAATATTAGCCTGGGGATTCAGGTCTCTGATTTTATGTGCAAAATAAGCCGCACAGGGGGCGGTATTCTTCCTAGATGGTTCACTGATAATATTGCGGTCTTCGATTTCTGGAATCTGCGCTTTGAGCGTATCGATGTAATGCTGATTTGTGATAAAGAAGATGTTCTCCTTAGGACAAATTTGTGCAAAGCGGTTATAGGTCCATTGAATCAGGGATTTCCCGGTGCCCAATAAGTCCAGAAACTGCTTCGGATGGCGGGTCCTGCTCTCGGGCCAGAACCGACTGCCAATTCCGCCGGCCATGATCGCCACGTAGTTGTTCTTATTACTCATAATCCGAATCTCAATCGCTAAAAATAGCCAAAAACCCGGATTAGCATCCAAAGTGGCGGCTGAAAAAGAGCAAATGCCTGTTTCGCCGACCCGTGGATTTTGCAGGCATGAACCAGATGATCGAGATAGAGTTCTTCAATAGATCCATAGCCAGGCTCCATGTCCCGAGCTCATCTCCGTTCACATGAGTCGGGCCATGGGCGTCCTAACGCCTTATAGTACCGGATCAGCGCCCCAGCGTCCAAGGAATCCCATGAAAAGCAGTTTCAGGCAAGGGGCCAATGAAAAGCCCGGTGACCAGAAATTACACCCAGGCAGAATCCGGCTATTTGAGGGGTTTTCCGTATTTTTGTACAAATTGATTTTGCCATGTTGAAGACGGGAAATACCATTGTGAGCATATACACGGAAATGACACCTAATCCGGAAACCATGAAGTTTGTAGCCAACAAGCTTCTTTATCCGGGTAAGAGCATTGATTTTCCCGACGAAACAACAGCCGGGCCTTCTCCTCTAGCGAGGGAATTATTCGCCTTTCCTTTTGTGAAAAGCGTATTTATAGCCAGTAACTTCGTGACCTTGACCAAGGTTCCCGATACCGTCTGGGAAGAAGTAATTCCCAGCATCCGCGAATTCCTCAAGCAATATCTCGAAGAAGGCAAGGTAGTCCTCAATGAGGACGAAGTGGTCGAGAAAAAAAGCGCCAATACGGTGAACGCGGACGACAGCGATGTGGTAAAAAGAATTAAGGAATTACTGGAAAACTACGTAAAACCTGCCGTGGAGATGGACGGTGGAGCGATCAGCTTTAAAGGTTATGACCAAGGTGTGGTAACCTTAATGATGCAAGGATCCTGCTCTGGATGCCCCTCTTCCATGATTACCCTAAAAGCAGGTATCGAAGGCATGATGAAGCGCATGATTCCTGAAGTTCAGGAAGTGGTTGCGGAGGCGGAATAAGGCCTAATGAAAATCAATCATCGAAGCGTCAATCAACAAGCCATTACGCAAACGATCAACATTCCGATCCACAAACCGATAAGCATTAAAAAAACGAAGGGCAGCCTTCGTTTTTTTTATTCCAAAACATTCTGGGAATATAAATTCAAAAAGAAAAAGGAGAGGTCATTCTTCCTTGCCTGCGATGGGCTTAATTTATTAAACCGATTAAACCGAGAAACTCTCTCCACATCCGCAAGTCCGACTGGCATTGGGGTTAACAAAATGAAATCCCTTTCCATTTAGTCCTTCGGTAAACTCCAGCGTCGTATCGCAGAGGTAGAGGAAACTTTTCATGTCGGTGACAATCTTTACCCCATCGTGATCAAAAACCTGATCCGTTTCCTGATTTTCATTATCAAAGTCCAGTTTATAAGACAATCCGGAGCATCCTCCCCCTACCACACCCACGCGAAGAAAATAATCTTCCCCGAGCTTGGCTTCCGCCTTCAGCGCTAAAACACGCGCTCTAGCTTTGTCACTAATATGAATCATGGTCACCTGTTATTGTTCCATTCCTAAGGTGGTCTTCCTACCTTTCCAATACCGGTCTACGGCCATTTTTGCCGCGGACCGTCTACAAAGTTAACCCAATTGTATTAGTTTAGCCTCCGAAGCTAAGGGGAGTTTTTGATACCCCTATTTGTAAAATTTATGAATGGTGGCCAAATTAGATCATATAGGTATCGCAGTAAAGAACCTTGAAAAAGGGAAATCGCTTTATGAGGAAATTCTACAAACACCCTGTTATAAAGTAGAAGAGGTTGCCACGGAAGGCGTTGTCACGGCATTCTTCGCAGCCGGCGATACCAAGATCGAACTGCTGGGGGCCAGCCGCCCTGATAGCCCCATTGCCAAGTTCATAGAAAAACGCGGCCCCGGGCTTCACCATATCGCCCTTCATGTCGAAGACATTAAATCCGAGATCCAGCGACTTCAAAACTTGGGTTACGAGTTTGTTCAAACGACCCCTAAAAAAGGCGCCGACAATAAATGGATCTGTT
>CAZYEZ010000073.1:9850-11212 GCA_964646775.1 uncultured Chitinophagaceae bacterium
TTCTACACCCCAAATCCACCGAGGGTTGCCTGATTGAACTTTGCCAGGATGCCGATGTCCTATAGCTTTCCGTCCCTAAAAACAGGAAGGACAAAAAGCTGAATCAAAAAGAAAAGGAAAACCCCCGCGACCAGACCTATCACCGTGTTGGTTACCAGATTTCCTCCCAGACGAACAGGGACAATGGCATCGTCAATTACATGGAGCCCTGCAGGCATTTCCAGCTTTTTCGTCAACTCCTGCTTGCGCTGATAGAGCTCGTAGGAAAAAGCATACAAATTACTATATCCCGATTCACTCGTGGCCGAGGCTTTACCTCCTGAAAGGACCAGCGCCCCGCCTTTTCGGCTCTGACTGTCGATTAGGGCCAGTTGTCGATCTATAAAATCCAGTTCCGTGCGAATGCTTTCCAGTTTCAGATTCGCTTTGCTGACCAGGTAGGGGTTGCTCCCCTCTAGAAAATGCATGATCCCATTCTGAACGGGCGTCACGATGGACGTATCTTTTACCACCAGCTTTACGACAAAAGGAATCTTATCGGTATTCAGATCTTCGGTTAGCCGCTCTCCTAGGATGTTTTCTCCTCTGATTTCCACCAAACTTTCCAACTGCCCCGGGTCCGTGTTCATCAATTTAGATGCCTTCACGTATTCTTTGGTCTGTATCAACTCATTGAGTTTGGAGAGTCGATCTCCATAGATCTTTCTAACCAGCTCATCATAGATGACGGTGAAAGAGGCCTCGTAATAATTGCGCTTTTTGAACTCCTGAGCAAACATGAATCCACCGCACAGAAGGATACAGGCTAGGAAAAACACTAAATGCGTGCGAATGGTCCACCATATGGATCGCATCAAGGAAATGAATCCTTCATATACATATACGACAAAGGATCCGGGCGAGTCTGGCTGCATGAATTGAATTTATAGGTAAACCCGAAAGGATGGCTAAATCCTTTCCTAGTTCTTGATTGTGCAACCAAAGATAATATTTCAGATTTGAACCGGAAAGCCCTCGCCTTCCCAAAGCAGTTCATGATGCCGCTTATCTTTTGACCCGCCCGATCCATCTTCCTTCAAACCAATATGGTCGGAATTCACCATGCGAGCCCTATACAAGCGATTTATATTTGATAAGGTCGCGGCGCTTCGCTTGGGGCCATCCTCTAAAAAGCCTCCAAAATCATGGACAAATCAGGTGAACATCGGTTAGCCTGCGCAGATATCGTAAAAACCCTACGCTATTTCAGTGTTTTTTCCCATCCGCTGATGCGTGAGGAAATCTGGGATTTTGCCTCCTGTCATTTTTCCCCCGAAATATTGAACGCCTGTCTCACCCAGCTTGTCGAGGAAGAAATCATTT
>CAZYEZ010000074.1:0-11125 GCA_964646775.1 uncultured Chitinophagaceae bacterium
CAGCTTCTCTCCAACCGTAGCGACAAGATTAACATTCATGTCCATATCAAAATCGACCACTCCGTATTTTTGCGCATTAAGAGGCAAGGATGGATTCTGATTATTCTGCCAGTTTCCACCGAAGGTAACATCCACATTACCCTGGGGTCGCACTTCGATGGCATCTCCTCCAAAAATTCGGTCAAAAATCCCCTCTTTATACATTTGAGGGAGTTGCGGTCGATCGTTAAACAGGGTCAAGGCATCGAGCCGGCGCTTAAAATAGTCTCTTTCCTGCTTCTCTGCTTGGTAATCGAGGTACTCTTCCATGGTTAGATAACCCGGATTTCGGATAAAGGACTCTCCCATTTTCTCGGAGAAATAATAGCGCCCCGTTTCCGGATCGTACTCCTTTTCCTTCTCCAGGTTCCGAGGATCCCGAAGGTCCATCGAGGCCGGCCCGCGATCAAGCAGCGGATTGCCGGTGCGATCCTGGATGGGGAACCGCAGATCAATCGGCGTATCGACCCGAGTTGCCGGCGTATCGGCCGCAGGCTCCGGGTCTTCATAGTAGTCCATGGGCTGGTCATAACCACGGGCAGCCACCTGTGCAATGGTGACCAGAATAGCTACGGCCGCCGCAAACTTGTACCCGAAATTTCTCTTCCCCTTCAATCTGTAGATATTCCTTTAATGACTTTACAATCCCTTCAGTACCTGTTTGATGATCTCTTCGACAGAAAGCGAACTCAGATCCTTCTGCTTTCTGAGGGAGGCCTCCGCCAGATTTCGGTTAATCCCCAACTGGACTAATGCATTTAACGCATCCTCGGCGTTTGTATTGCCCGATTTCCCTGCAAATTCCGAGGTTTCCGGAGCCGCCAGCAGTTTCCCTTTCAGTTCCAAAACAATACGCTTGGCAGTCTTGGCTCCGATGCCCTTTACCTTTTCCAGACTCCGATGATCTTCATTCGCCACCGTCCTAGCCAGTTCCTCGGGTCGCAGGGCCGATAAGACCATTCTGGCCGTGGCCGCGCCCACTCCGCCGATACCCAGTAAATGGCGGAAGCTGGTCCGTTCTGCCTCTTGGGCAAATCCATAAAGCAGCCAGGCATCATCCCGAATCTGCATATGAATATAAAGGCGGGCCTGATCCAGGTCTTTGATCTGCTCATAAGTATACTGGGTGATCTGCACCTCATATCCTATGCCTCCCAGGTCTATAATCGTCATGGAGGGGGATTTATAGCTAAACTTCCCCTCTAGGTATGCGAACATAAGATTGAAAATAATGAAGTTTCGAAACTACGGCAAATTGAAGATTCGGCCACGGCAAGGGGTAAAATCCATGAGTAAAAGGCCCATCTTTCCCAAAAGCTACCAAGGGCTGAGACGCAAAAACAGCGGCATGAAATCATACCGCTGTCTTCGCCTCTGTGGTCATCCCCCTAGTACCACCAGGGGATCTTATTGCTCTGTATCTTATAAATGAAAGTAATGGCTATGGTTGAATACCCATCCAGCACGTCTTTGTTTCCCCGCATGGTCCAGGGTCGGCGCTCTATACTGGGGTCTATTTCCCAGGATTTGTCATAAACCTGCTTGGCGATGGCGGCCTTCTCCGGAGACAGGTGGCGGTCAAAATAATCGGGGCTCACATATTCACTGCTTACATTGTCAAGCCGGTCGGTGGTCGTAAACCGATAAAGGTATTCTACCCCCAGCGAAAAATCCGTTCCCAGATCCCATTTCACGCCTAGGCCCACGGGCACGCAAATCTGCCAGAGTGAAGTAGCCCGCGCATATCCTTCTTTGGCTTCCCGAAAGCTAATGCCTTCCCCTTCCAGATGCAGATCATGGGTATTTACCCATTTGCGGCGCCCTTCCAAGTCAAGAATGATGCTGGTCTGAGGTTTAAAGTGAAATCCGCCCACACCGGCCATCAAATAAGGCTGCATCCGCTTCTGGGCGGCCTTGGATTCAGAATTCATCCGCAATGGGTTCCATTCAACCATTAAGGTTCCCTCCCAAATATTGGCTCGGGCATCTTGATTGCGCAGATATCGCTGAAACGCATCATCTTTTGTGGATTCTGCATTCTTTGCCTTATCGTAATTCCAGTTGTCATTGGCGTAAAGCGTACCATAGTTAATACTTGCTCGGATTGCAAACATGGGGTGGGCCGTATAACGCGCAAACATACCTCCCATAAAACAAGGCTTATCCCAGTACTTGGAGTTTACGTAATGATCGATGGGGCTTTGTGTCCCTACATCTCCCCACAGATCTGAAAGTCCTACGGTCCATCCCAAAGACCATCCTGGATGCTCCACATATTTCCTGGGGATAGCCGGCTGGGCCAGTGCCGGAATGGTTCCGGCAGAAAGGATTAAAACCAGCAGACTACGGCCTAATTTTCTCCGCATGTGAATCGTTTTAGGGCTTGAAGATAAAAAAATTATTTTCCAATAAAAAGGGGTTTTCTTTTTTCCAGGAAGGCCTGGGTGCCCTCTTTCATGTCCTGGGTGGAAAAACAGCGACCGAAGGCTTTTATCTCCTCCTCCAGGCCCGAAGCCAGCGGACCATCTGCCTTGCGTACCAACTGGAGGATTTCCTTCAGTACCAGCGGTGATTTCTGAATGAGTTTCCTTGCGCTTTGCTTGGCTTCATCCATCAATTTGTCCGCGGGGAATACCGCATTTACCAGCCCCAGGGCTAAGGCTTGCTGGGCGTCAATCATATCCCCGGTCAAAAGCATCGCTAAAGCCGGGCCTTTGCCGATAAGGCGAGGGAGGCGCTGGGTTCCGCCATATCCCGGGATGAGGCCCAGGTTTACCTCAGGCTGACCAAAGCGCGCCTGTTCACTGGCCAGCCGAAAATGGCAAGCCATCGCCAGTTCGCATCCCCCTCCCAAAGCAAATCCGTTTACCGCGGCCAGGATGGGTTTAGGCGCCTGCTCGATGCGATCGAAAACTTTTTCCTGGCCTCGACGAGCCAAGGCTTCGCCCTGGGGGGCATCCAACTTGCTCAGCTCCGCGATGTCCGCCCCGGCCACAAAGGCCTTGTCGCCGCTTCCCGTCAAAATAACGGCCCGGATCTCGGGATTCTCATACACCTGGTCAAGCATAGATGATAGATCGCCCATTAATTCCTGGTTCAGGGCATTCAACTTCTCCGGTCGATGGATGGTAACCGTAAGCAACCCCTCTTCCAGAGAGGTTAATAGCGTATTATATTTCATCATATTCTGTTTTATCAAAATTGCTGCCGATGGGTTTTAACCCATTGGCGGATGTATTCGGCGATTTCTCCGGTGGCCGCACCCGGGGCAAATAGGCGACCGACACCCATTTCCGTCAGCTGGCGCTGATCCTCCTCAGGAATAATGCCCCCACCGGTTAGGAGTACGTCGTCCAGGCCTTTTTCTTTCATTTGGGCCAGAATGCGTGGGAACACCGTCATATGCGCCCCGCTTAGAATTGACACCCCGATCGCATCCACGTCTTCTTCGAGCGCGGACTGAACAACCATTTCCGGGCTTTGCCTTAATCCCGTATAGATGACTTCCATTCCTGCGTCCCTCAGGGCCGTCGCAATCACTTTGGCGCCTCGATCGTGACCGTCCAGGCCGACCTTGGCCACCAGAACTCGCAAAGGTCTCTCTGTTCTTTCCATGGGACAAATTAACGCCGAAAATTGAAACATTCCGGCGAGTTTTCAAAGTAAAGACCTGTCTTTTCCTTTTCAAGGTGCCGGTCCAGGCCATATCTTGGACTTCCAAGGCTTGGACGCGGAAGAAAATCAGCCGGACTTGTCGTAATTTTGCGACTTAAAATTTGGTGGTTCATGAACAACGAAGAGAAAGGGAGATCCAATTTTCTGGAAGAAATCATTGAGGCGGATATTCAGGCCGGCAAACATGGGGGAAGGGTTCATACTCGATTCCCGCCGGAACCCAATGGTTACTTGCATATGGGGCATGCCACCTCAATTTGCCTGAATTTTGGCCTCGCCCAGCGATATGGCGGCAAGTGCAATCTCCGTTTCGATGACACCAATCCCCTTACGGAAGAAACCGAGTATGTAGAAAGCATTAAAGAAGACATACGTTGGCTAGGTTTTCAGTGGGATGCAGAATATTATACTTCGGATTATTTCGACATCCTCTATGATATGGCCCTAGACCTCATTCGCAAAGGGAAGGCTTATGTAGACGATCAATCCGCCGAAGAAATAGCCGCCCAGAAAGGGACCCCTTTTGAGCCAGGCCTAGCCAGTCCTTTCCGGGACCGAAGCCCGGAGGTGAATGAAAAACTTTTTCGCGAGATGAAGGAAGGGCTTTATGAAGAGGGGGAAAAAGTATTGCGGGCCAAAATCGATATGGCCCATCCCAATTTACTTATGCGCGACCCGCTCCTTTATCGGATTAAAAAAGCCGCGCATCATCGGACGGGAGATCGCTGGTGTATCTATCCCATGTATGATTTTGCCCATGGCCAAAGCGATAGCATTGAGAAAATCACCCATTCCATCTGCACCCTGGAATTTGCGCCCCATCGTCCGCTCTACGAATGGCTGATCGAAAATCTGGAAATTTTCCCCTCTCGCCAGTATGAGTTTGCGCGACGTAATCTCTCCTATACGGTGATGAGCAAGCGCAAGCTGCTGGAACTGGTTCAGGGGAAGTTTGTGCAGGGATGGGACGATCCAAGGATGCCCACGATTAGCGGAATGCGGCGCCGCGGATATACCCCCGCCTCCATACGGGAATTCTGTGAAAGAGTCGGAATTTCTAAACGGGAAAACCTCACCGAAATCGGTTTGCTCGAGCATTGCGTCAGGGAAGATCTAAACGCCCATGCCTCTCGGGCCATGGCGGTACTAGAACCTCTGCGTCTAACCCTGATCAACTATCCCGAAGATCAGGTTGAAACCCTGGAAGGCGAGAACAACCCCCAGGACCCGGAGGCAGGGAATCGGCAGATTCCCTTCTCCCGAAACCTTTGGATCGAGCGTGCAGATTTCATGGAAAACCCGCCGAAGAAATATTTCCGGCTGGCACCTGGTAAACAAGTGCGCCTCAAGCATGCCTATATCATTGAATGTACGGGGGTGATCAAAGATGAGGCCGGACAAATCATCGAAGTTCAGGCCCGGTACATTCCGGAATCCAAAAGCGGTGCCGATACGAGTGGCATATCCGTTAAAGGAACCATCCATTGGGTGAGTCAGGACCATGCTTTGAAGGCGGAAGTCCGCGAATACGACCGCCTCTTTATGATCGAGGACCCGGCCAATGTCGAAGGGGACTTCAAAGACCATATCAATCCCAACTCTTTGAATATCCGGTATCCGGTATACCTAGAACCCAGCTTGGGCGCTGCCCAAGCTGGCGATCGGTTTCAGTTTTTACGCAAAGGGTATTTTGTGATGGATCCCGATAGTCAACCTGACCGGGCGGTGTTTAATCTCACCGTAGGCCTAAAGGATGGATGGGCGAAAGCCATGAAGAAAGCGGAAACCAGCTCCTGATTACCGAGACGCGATGGCTGAAATTTCAATGCGCGCACCCATGGGCAAGCCAGCCACCTGCACGGTCTCCCGAGCCGGGAAAGGGGCCGTAAAATAGGAACCGTAGACCTCATTGATCTGAGCGAAGTCTTTCATGTCCAATAGGAAGATGCTGACTTTGATCAGGTGGCTGAAATCCATGTCCGCCTCTTTTAATATGGCCTGGAGATTTGCCATCACCTGACGGGTCTCGGCCTGCAGGTCTCCGGTCACCATTTCTCCGGAATCGGGGTTCAGAGGAATCTGCCCGGAGATGAAAAGCAAGGGGCCGGAAAACCTGGCCTGGGCGTAGGGGCCTATCGGCGCCGGTGCCTCTTTGGTAAGTATCGTAGATGCATTCATTCCGCAAATCTAAAGCTTCCTTACCTTTGATCTCGCGCTTAGCCCTTTATGGAATACGGATTATATATTGAAACGGCGGATCAAGGAGGCCAAATCGGGCTCAGCGCCCAAGGACAGCTGATCGCCTGGAGCGATCGCTTCCCTTCCCGGTCTCAAGCTGCCTTGATCAATCTTAAGATTCAGCAATTGATGCAGGATGCTTCGGTTTCACTGCGGGCCCTGCGCTATCTATGCTTATGTAGTGGTCCGGGCTCCTATACGGGGCTCCGCGTCGGTTATGCCACGGCTAAAGGACTGGCCTATGGCCTTTCGCTGCCCATCGTTGCCCAGTCAAGGCTGCAGCTGCTGTCCTTGTCCGCTCCGGCAGGGCGCCCTTCCGCCCTCTGGATTCCCGCCCGGGAAGGAGAATACTTCTATGCAGTTTTTAAGCCCGACCATTCCATAGACCAGGGACCGATGCATCTCATGGAGTCTGAGTTAATGGATGCCTGGGAAAAATTACCCCGGGATGCTTGGACCTATGGCCCCCTGAATAAACAGACCAGATCTCGATACGAGGATCTGGGGCGGCCAGAGCCCTCCGCAGAGGCCGAAATTGATTTTTCTCGCTGGGCCCCCTTTGGTTTTCAAGCATATAAGCAAGGCGAATGGGTAGATCTCCGTTTATCTGAGCCCGAGTACCTGAAGGCAGTTTTTCTCCGAAACCCTTGACTGTCCATGATTTCAGGGACTCAAATTTGATTTAATCCTATTTTTTAACCTTGGTTTAACAGGTTTAATGAATATAACCTTGTTTCATATTTGCGGATGACGTATGTTTGCAGTATCCACCCGAAACCACGTACTTCTACGTAGTTTTTCTGGATATTTTTTATTAACCAAGTTTATTGTTAACCCCTGAAAAGTTAAGAAGTAAATGGAAACGACAGCCTCTGCCAACACATTGGTTATTCGCAAAGAAGAGGGATCTCATGAGCAGATCAAGTTGGATTATTTGGCCGTAAAAAGCGCTGCCATGACGCTCAGAGCAA
This sequence comes from uncultured Chitinophagaceae bacterium, assembly GCA_964646775.1. Classification (GTDB taxonomy): domain Bacteria; phylum Bacteroidota; class Bacteroidia; order Chitinophagales; family Chitinophagaceae; genus CAYPQN01. The sequence continues at coordinate 6,924 of CAZYEZ010000074.1, forward strand.
TCAATCATAAACTGCGTCAACAAATAATCAAGCTACTTGAAGAAAATCGCCGGATGAATGTAACGGATATCTATGTGAAACTTCGCCTGGAACAGTCCGTAGCTTCCCAACACCTTGCCATTTTGCGTCGTGCAAACATCGTGGTTACGGAAAGAGACGGGAAGTTTATCCATTACGCGTTAAACCATGCCCGCATTGCGGCTGTGGCAAAGTTCGTGAACGAACTGGTGAACACCGACGACCTCAACTAATTGGGCTGGACTCTGTCCAGGATCCAAGACTTTACTAACCGCCCCCCGGACCTATTTATGGCTATCCATGAATAAGTTGGGTTGGCGGTTATTTTTTGCCCCTATTAGACGGCGATGCTAGCAATTTACGGATTGGATTCGGAAGACCCCGATTTCCATGGCTGATAATCCTTGGTTGGCATGGACAAGCCATCGGGGCGCTCCCTTAAAGGCTCACAAGGGGATAAATGAAGACGCGCTTCCTGGGGAAGCTTCTGATAAATGGCCGTTCCCTGGGTTTTCCAGGCCATCATTTCATCGCTGACCTCTTTGACGATCTTTCCCGGGTTTCCCACCACCATGGAGCGGCGGGGAATATGGGTTCGGGCCTTAATTAGGGTGAGGGCTCCAATAATACATTCCTCCTCGATCACGGTCTCATCCAGAATCACCGCGTTCATGCCTACCAATACATTCTTCCCTATTCGTGCCCCGTGGATAATGGCTCCGTGGCCAATGTGCGCGGCGGCTTCCAGCCTCACCTCTATGCCCGGGAACATGTGTATGGTGCAATTCTCCTGAACGTTCGCCCCTTCCTCAATCACGATTCCTCCCCAATCGCCGCGAATGGCGGCCCCGGGACCAATATAAACATGCGGGCCAATGACGACGTTACCTGTAACGACGGCCTGTGGATGAACATAAGCCGTCGGATCTACGACGGGAATAAAGGTCTTATACCGATAGAACATGATCCATTCAATTTAACGGGGCTAGGGTAAGGGGTCATATCCCTGCCCGCCCCAAGGATGACAGGAAAAAATTCTTTTTAATGCGAGCCTAGCTCCTTTCCAGGCTCCATACTTCTTCAGGGCCTCCAGCGCATATTGACTGCAAGTGGGTGTATAACGACAATGCGCCCCCAAAAAAGGAGAAATCGCCTTTTGATAAAACCGAACCGAGGCAATGAGGATTGATTTCATAGCGCCGATTTATTTTTGGGCATAGGGTTTTCCAATCCGCCGATTCGAGCCAGTCCCTGGGCCAAGGTTTCTTTGATGAGCTCTCGGAAGGGTGGCGTCCAAATAAATGATAAACAGATGGAGCTGCTCCTGTTCCGAAATCTTCGCTTCAAGACCATGCTTCTGGAGGCGCCATGCTTCCCGCATGAATCGCTTGACTCGGTTGCGGTCTACCGCCCGGCGGATTTTCTTCCGGGGTACGGAAAAACCGACTTTCGTGGCCACCGGCGCATCGGCTGGCCGGGGACGGTAAAGATAAACAAAACGAAGGGGGTAAACAGAAAACGCCTTTCCGGTACGGAAAAGCGTATCAATCTCCTGTTTGCGTTTTAAGCGCTCTTGCGCCGGAAAGCGGAAACGTTGAATAATCAGAACTATTTTAGACGACGTTCATCGGAGACCGTCAACTTGTGTCTGCCTTTGGCTCTACGGGAGGCCAATACTTTTCGGCCATTGGCGCTTCTCATACGCTTGCGGAATCCATGTACAGATTTACGACTGCGACGGGACGGTTGATAGGTACGCTTCATAATCAGCTATTTATTACCGAAAACTCCGGTAAGGAATCAAAATATTTTTCAACGGTGGGCAAAGATAAATAAATTCGGGGATAATTGGACATTCCCTCAAAAAAACCAAGGAATCGGACGCGGCTAGCCGGTAAGGCTCACTTGATGGATGGCTTGACTCATCTCTTGCATAAGCCTGGGCTCTTTTTCAATCGCATTGCCCACAACAACCATGGTCGCGCCCATTCTGGCTGCCCGGTAAGCGCATTCTGGAACGCGGATTCCGCCCCCTACAAACAAAGGGACGCCGGTCTGTGCAGCGACCTTCTCAATCATCTCCTCTTGGATGGGATGCGGTGCCCCGCTTCCGGCATCCATGTATAGCAATTGTTTTCCCAGCAGCTCCCCTGCCCAAGCGGTGCATAAAGCGATATCTGGTTTATCTCCGGGTATCGGATGCGCATGGCTCATATAAGAAGCCGTGGTGGGCGCGCCTCCGTCGATGAGCATATATCCGGTTGAAATCACTTCCAGCCCCGATTGGCGAACCATCGGCGCCGCCTGTACATGCTGCCCGATCAGCAGTTCGGGATTACGGCCGGAGATCAGTGCTAAAAACAGAAGCGCATCGGCTTCCGGGCTTACCTGAGCCGGACTACCCGGGAAAAGGACCACGGGAATTGAGGAGTAGGACTTAAACGCGCGAATACAGGCGTCCATCTGATGATGAACGATGAGACTTCCTCCCATGAGCAAATAGTCCACCTGCGCTTCATTCGCCTGCTCCGCCAATCGAATCATCTCGGCTGGCTGGGTACGATCCGGATCCACCAGCAATGCGAACCCAGGACGTCCCTGTTTCTTCCTTTGATTAAGTTCCTCTAAAATGGTAGGCTTGCCCATAATTACTTGGTCCCCGCTGCAAAAATGCGCAAATATTCCCGGATATCCTTTTCGGCGGGCGATGCCCGGGAAAATCCTTCCTATTTCCGCTTGAGTTCATCGCGAATCTCCATCAGCAAGGATTCCGTAGGACTGGGCGCTGGCGGAGCTTCCGGAGCCGGAGCCTCTTCTTCTTTACGCTTAAAGGACTGGATGGCCCGAATCGCAAGGAAGATGGAGAGCGCCACGATGAGAAAGTCGACCACCGTTTGGATAAAGGAACCATAGGCCAATACATTGGCTCCTGCCGCCTGGGCGTCTGCCAGCGAGGCATAGGGACCCGGGGTCTCTGCCCCTGGTTCGAGCACGATAAACTTATCGGTGAAAGCGGATCCCCCGGTCAAATAGCCCACAAAAGGCATAATCAAATCATTCACCACGGAGGTCACGATCTTTCCGAATGCGCCGCCAATGACAACGGCAACCGCCAAGTCCATAACATTACCTTTGACGGCGAACTCTTTAAAATCCTTAATAAATCCCATAGCTGATATTTTTTATGTTTCTCGGGAGGCAGGATTCCGCCTGCATGATTTCAATTGATAGGATGAAAATACAGGATTTAAAAGCAAATCCAATAAATTCCCGTGGCCAAAGGCTTTTTTTAAGAAGGCATCCTCCCGATTTTATTCAAGCCTCAAGGAGGGCTCAAAGACCCTCCCTAAATGCCGATCATATATAAATGCCTGAATCCATGCGTTTTGAATAGCAAAAATTCGGGTCGCCCCGGCGAGGCGAAGACCATGGCTTTTAGGACCAATCCAGCAAATCAAATTATTTTATTCCCCCCATAGAAAAACAAGATACTGAAGAAACGTTTTTTGTAGTTTTCGTTTCCGTAGTTTTGTCGCCGCTATGGAGCCTTTGGAAAAAATTCTACTCGTCGCCTCGGAGCTGTTCAGCCGATATGGGTTCAAGTCGATCACCATGGATGACATATCCCGCCGCGCGGGCATATCAAAAAAGACCCTTTATCAGCATTTTGCCAATAAAGCGGAAGTTGTGAGCGAGGCCGTCAGCTGGTACCAAAACCAGATTACGGAAGAGTGCAGGAAACGGATTCGCGAATCTGAAAATGCCATCGACGCCATATTTCGAACTCAGGTTTACCTCGATACGACCCTCCAACAGCTTCATCCCATGATCCTCATGGATTTGCAACGCTACTATCCAGAAGCCTATGTGTTGTTCCAGACCAAGATTCAGGAAGTTGACGTGGCCATCGTTCGGCAGCTGCTGGAAGAAGGTATGGCTTCGGGCCTATTCCGCAAAGACATCCACGCAGACCTATTGGCCCGGCTTCGTATTGAGACCTGCCTGCTCTTGACACAACCCAATATGATGATTGACCAAGGGTATACCCTTCCCCAGGTCTCTCAAGCCATTTGCGAACATTTCCTCCACGGGGTCACGACGCCCAAAGGGGAAGCCTACCTGAACCAAAACAAATCCAAACTGCAAAATTCAATAACCTCATGATAAGAAGGAATCTTCTATCG
>CAZYEZ010000075.1:0-3142 GCA_964646775.1 uncultured Chitinophagaceae bacterium
GCAAAGGCGTGTTCGGGACTTGCACCCTAGAGTTATCGCCCATGCCGGGCGCACCAACAGAGGCGGCGCAATCTAGGCAATTGGCAGCGTTGTCTCAATTGAAGGTACCTCAAAAGTTTGAAAGCAAATCACAACTGAAGAGTTCGTAACCAGAGTGTCGATTGCGTTGTCTCAATTGAAGGTACCTCAAAAGTTTGAAAGCAAATCACAACCATGATTCCGCTTCTACGTCTAGACCATCGGTTGTCTCAATTGAAGGTACCTCAAAAGTTTGAAAGCAAATCACAACTCTTATGGAATCCGCTCTTTAATTTAAAGGTTGTCTCAATTGAAGGTACCTCAAAAGTTTGAAAGCAAATCACAACGCTGGTTGGTGATTACTTTTCTCATCTTGGTTGTCTCAATTGAAGGTACCTCAAAAGTTTGAAAGCAAATCACAACCTGTGGAGGGATACATGCATCTAGCCCGCCGTTGTCTCAATTGAAGGTACCTCAAAAGTTTGAAAGCAAATCACAACCAACGAGCTAGCGGGCCTGACACTACCCACGTTGTCTCAATTGAAGGTACCTCAAAAGTTTGAAAGCAAATCACAACACCTAGATGGACTTGTAGGACCCCCGATCGGTTGTCTCAATTGAAGGTACCTCAAAAGTTTGAAAGCAAATCACAACATAGGGTCCCGTAGGCTTGGGTCTGCGGTCGTTGTCTCAATTGAAGGTACCTCAAAAGTTTGAAAGCAAATCACAACTATATTATCATTATCATCTATCACGTAGTGGTTGTCTCAATTGAAGGTACCTCAAAAGTTTGAAAGCAAATCACAACTTCACGGTGGTTGTGCCCTTGAACAGCGAGGTTGTCTCAATTGAAGGTACCTCAAAAGTTTGAAAGCAAATCACAACGAGCGTGCACCCATGGCTTTCAACTTCATTGTTGTCTCAATTGAAGGTACCTCAAAAGTTTGGAAGCAAATCACAACCGTTCCTTTTGCAGGTCTATTGACTGAGCTGTTGTCTCAATTGAAGGTACCTCAAAAGTTTGAAAGCAAATCACAACACTACCTGTACAGGTTGATCTCACCGTTCGTTGTCTCAATTGAAGGTACCTCAAAAGTTTGAAAGCAAATCACAACAGAAACTCTGAGTAATTATATGAAATATCTTATATTTGTATCTAGAGGCGCGGGAAAACCCAAGCCTCGCACCTGGATAGGCACTTCGGTGCCTATTCGGCTTGTTGTCTTAAATGAAGGCACCTCAAAAAGCTTGAAAGCAAATCACAGCACTACAAGAAGGATTGAAACTCAAAAAACGGTTGTCGCCAATAAAGGGAACGCTCTCATCTGCAACGTCTTTTCAATCGTTATGTCGACGCGAAATCATGTCTTCCCTTCGAAAAAGCGAACCAAAGCACAATCAACTTTCATCCTATATTACTTCAACAATTCGACCAACATGGTTTATTCTCACCTTAATAATTCCCGACAACCTACCTAAACTTTGAATGTTTCTGTAAGCAATGTCTTTGAGCTCGGGAATGTTCTCCACTGTCGTCTCAATATGATGACGGAAGAAATAGTTATTTGAACTGAGTTTCTGTACTCTAAACAAATTGGGACTTATTATCGAATAGTTGCTCTCATCCAAGAGGTTAATTGATGCTGGATCGAAACCTACTTCCGGGTTGGGGAAAACAAACATCTCATTTTGCATCATTGAGTATTTAAAAGTCCAGCCCAAATCCTGGTTATAATGTTTATCAATTATGGGAAATCCAGCATTGGCCAACTGCACCGCTTCAAAAAATGTGACCACACGCTCTTGAAGCGTATCATTTTCGTCCGTGTAAATAGCGATATGATGATTATTCCCCGTGGCAACAAATGAACTAGGAATAGGATCACCGTCTTCCTTAAGTATTTCGTTCCCGAAATGATCTCGCTTGGAATGTATTGGCTCAGCATTGCGAACACCTCTGATAGCAACCCTCTTGACCTGGATTCCCTTCTCTCTGTTGAACCATATCGGATTTTTCTCCAAATCAGAAAAAGCCTTTTTCGAATCGTTTCCAAACTCCTCGAGGCGATCGAGTAAGACCTTCTGAATGCCCCGATCGAGAACCTTGCTTATAGCTTTCTTGTCCTTAAAATTATCGGCAGTGACGTCCTTGCGCACTGAAAAGTTGGGAAAAAGCCAGACGAGTTTTACGCTTTCTGGCACTACACCACCGCCTTCTTCTTCATCAATTTTAATGGGGTTCTTAGTCAATGAGTTCTTACCTGCAAAGGCAAGCTTCGGATTTCCAGCATTCGCCTCTAGCCTTTCCTTTAGCAACCTTTTGTATACTGGATTAATCACTTTGTTCACCGCGTCCTCATCAAACCGACTCCCAATCTTCTCTAATTTCGACTCATAGTTTAGATACTTTCCATATACAGTTTCAAGGTGCAACTGCCCCCTAGGGGTAAGCTCTGTTTTCTTCAGTACCCCCGCTCTCGTTTTTATTTTGTTCACATTCTTCGTCACAACCTTTGATTTCACTTTATGTGAAACGAGTACTGAGCTTAAATGCTTTAACGCTACCGATCTAAAATTTTCTACTGGTTCCTTAAATCGCCGTTTCCGTTTTCCATGTTCATCGATGAACAGTTCGGTTATGCGATCTTCTATCGTCAAAATCGACTTATGCAATTTTCCTTTCTCATCTCGTCGTGCATTCAAATTATTAAGGTAGTGGATGTGCCTATGGGTCGTAAACGCAACTGTTAGCGCATCCATGGCGTGATGCCGATGATCGTCTCGCTTAGACCAATCAACGATTCTTTCACGCTTCTGGCCGTCTTTCGTCTCAATTAACTCGATGAGTCCTGCGGTCTTATATCGGTCCCAGTTAATCTCCCTAATGACGTCGTGTAGCCCCCAGTCATCTCTAAGCCTCGCTGTGATTCGGCCGGATGTAGAAACAACGCGCCTGGTAACCTCTAAAAGCATGTCCTTTGCCTTCTTGGCAATGTATTGGCTGTCCCTCAAATCACGCTCTATAAATCCCGAAGACTCCAAATCACTCCCTTTTTTCTGGAGTTTCTCAAACTTAGCCTTGGAGATCCCTTCATCGCTATTCTTTTTATTATTCTCGTATAAG
>CAZYEZ010000075.1:3152-11037 GCA_964646775.1 uncultured Chitinophagaceae bacterium
AGCTCTATCTAGAAACGCTTCGAGCGCTTGTTCACCTTTTTTGCTGATATAATCATAGGCCGTTAGATTACCCTTTTCCTGATTTACACTTCTAAAAATTATGGTCTTGTTAGAAAAGCTGTCATCAAAAAGACTCATTCGGGGTATGATATGATCAACGTCGATATCTTTACTAAAGAGACGCTCACGAGGAATATACTGGTTCATATAAAGATCGCGGTATCCGTTATTCTTAAGTTCTTGATATAACTTATAGCGTATAATGTCATTCCTTGATGGAAAAGGAATATTAAACTCCTTTTGAAGAATCTTAAAGATCTCATTATGTCGCTTGGTCGCCGCATTAATGCTACGAGTTGCTTCTGCTCGCTCTTTAGCACTCTTTTTAAGTTCACGAGATAGTTCAATCCGAATCTCATCAAAATGGAAATCCCCTTCATGACCGCTGGATTTCCATTTTTCATTTTCTTCATCGATAAGTGTATTTACAACATTTACCATCTGATTCAGAATCTTTTCTACGACCGGATTGCGCAGTTCACCCTTATGTAACAAATCCAACTTTGGCTTCAGTACTCGACTCTCAACTTCTTCCTTGGTTAGCGAGGTCGCAGAGTGCCGATAATTTGCTATCATGCATGCCTTGTCATATTTCAGGTCCTTTAGGTGCGGAATAATTCTCCGCATAGCTTTACTGCTCAGGTTTCCATAGTCATCGACAAGGGCAACTTTTGCTAAAATGGCACCGTGCTCCCGTTTAAAACCAAATTCATTCTCCAAAAGTTGAATGAGTCGGTCGTTCCCGCTGATGGAATCATCTCCCTCATAGGAATAAAGGAGGTGCCATAACTTGTAAGCGGGCTGTTTAAGATATTCCTTACCGCCCAGCTCTGCATCAAAATCAAGAATTTTAGTTTCGATACCCAAAAGGGAGAAAATACTGCGAACCATTTCCTTCAGCTCTGCCGCGGTCATTTTGATCTTTGCGAGATCAATTTCATCACTACCCTGCGCTTTCATTAAGTCCTCATCATACCCTTCCAGCTCCAAAATCTTTAAAAATGCTTCAAATAGTGCCTTGTTCGTCCTGTTTCCTTCTAAAGTTGTATAATTACTGCTCCACTCCGATGACTTCAGGCCAAGCAATGAAAGAGCATCTTTTGACGATAAATCACCTCGGACATTTAGCTCATCAAAAAGCAATTGCTTTGTCTCTCCATCTAACTCTACGATTTCATTCGTATTTTTATTCTTCAATTCAAAGTTTCCAAGTACCTGCCAAATCTTGAACTCTTGGAATAGAGGACTTGATTTCGGCGCCACGCGAAGTCCAATTCTTCGCCTAACCAGTCGGCCGTCAACTTCGAGCATTATTTCCTCGCTCTCAAACTCACATCTAGATATTAACCCTTTCTGAGATTTCAACTTCCGCTGATAGAAAATGATTACATCCCGAACTTGTCTCTTTAACTCTTCCGTTAACTGGGGGTAGTGCTTTGCCTGGGTGTCCCAAATTTTTTCAAACTCATCGATATAATCTTGCCGATAAAAAGTCATTCCTTTCATCCTAAAATTCGGATCCTGTATAAGGTTGCGATACAGGTACTGGCCAATCGTTTCATTCCCGAAAAACAGCTCCTTTGACCGGTCGCTGATTGCTCCCAAATAACCACTTGACTTATTAATTTCGTTGTTTATCTCCGTAATGACATAAGCCAACTCTTCTTTTGTCAATTCTTCACTTACCGCTTTTGATCTCCATTCATAAGCTGTTAATTTCTTTTCATCTCGAGAGCCTTTATTTTCAGCCGTATTAAATCCATAGACATTCCAAAAAGAGGCAGACGTGGCTCGCTGCCCGAGCCCCTCGATACGAGTCCTAAATTCATCGGTTAGTATCTCTGGGTGAAACTGCCTTTGGAACTTCCATATTCGACCCAACTCCTCCTCCAAATCAGACCGATAAAAATCTGGCAAAGTTTTCCTGCCTTCTTTTAGCAGACGATAAACGAGCTGACCGGGCGTAATCCCTTCATTTTTAAGCCGCCTTGCCACATCCATGGCGTCAATGATCTGCCCCTCTTCTTGATCATTTACCTTCCGTCCACTTTTGTACCCGCGCTTTTTATTAATCGAAAGCAAAACTCGAGCGAAAGCGTCGAGAGGAATCTTTTCTGTCACTGCGTTCGCCCGAAACTTCCATGTTGTATGAGTGGAATCCTTCCCTGTCTCTGTCAAAGGAGTCTCCCCATCAATAATCTGATGCTCTTTTAAAATTTCGATCAGATTGGATCGTCTTAACTGATAACGATCCAAATTTCTTCGCATTCCCCTCTTAAGTGTTCTGTCTGCATTGAGGCTCACTGCTTTCCCTTTCGAAAAATCCGACGATTCTTCTGTCGTTAATGGATTTACTCTAACTCCGATACGCTCGACTTCCGACTTATCAGCCTCTGAAATGATCGCCCAACCTATCGATGTAGTACCAAGATCGAGACCTAAGACTTTCTTGCTCATAGTATTAAATGTTTTATGCCATTTTCCCCCGCTTATCGTCTTCTAGCAACCTTTTGGCAAGTATAAGCTGGGCTTTAGTTTGCTGATCGCAAGCGAGTTATGCGGGAGTTTTGTGGCTCTATGAGAACAAGATAGTGAAAAATCTATATCCATAGCTCTTTTGCGGAAGGGCAATTCAAATGTGGCACCATTTTTTTGGCATTAACCACTACCATGAGCAGGAAATCACTCATCGTCATCGGTATCGTCATAGGCGTATTGATTATTCTACGCTTGATTCTCCCGTCGATCATTCTTAATTATGCCAATCGCTCGCTTTCTGAGATAAGGGGCTATTATGGACACGTGCAAGATATTGACCTCTCGCTATATCGCGGCGCCTACCAAATTGATAGCATATATATACACAAAAAGGATAGTGCAACCGGAGAGCTTACTGAGTTTTTTAGCGCCCGGCGCATCGACCTATCCATTGAATGGCGTGCATTGTTTCAAGGTTCCCTGGTCGGTGAGATGGTCTTCTACGCGCCAAAGCTGGTATTCACAAAGGACAAGGCTGAACTAGGTGATGTGGCAAAAGACACCAACGATTTCCGGAAAATTCTTCGCGACTTTATGCCTTTCAAGGTCAATCGGTTTGAAGTGCAAAACGGTCGCATTCACTACGTGGACCACACAACCAATCCAAAAGTTGACTTGTTCCTCCACGACACATACATCCTAGCGAAAAACCTGAAAAATACCGAAGAAAAAGGCGAAGAACTTCCTGCCTCCGTGATCGCCCATGCCCAAGCCTATGAAGGCAAGCTGACCCTAGAAATCGACCTTGATGCTTTAGCCGAAAACCCTACGTTTGACCTTAACGCAGAAATCGAAGGCGCGAACCTCGTCCAAATGAACCCCTTCTTTATCGCCTATGGTAATTTCGACGTCAGCCAAGGTACATTTGGCCTTTATACGGAAGTGGCGGCCGCCGAAAACAAATTCAAGGGTTATGTAAAACCCCTGATCAAAGACCTGAAGGTCTCTGGCACCGAAGATCGCGATGAAGGATTATGGCAGCAGGCTAAAGAAAAAGTAATTGACCTTGCCGGGGAAGTCCTAGAAAACCCAAGAAAGGAGCAGGTGGCCAGCAAAGTGCCTTTCGAGGGGCGATTTGATAATCCAAACATTGATACCTGGGAGGCAATTTTTGAGCTCCTCCGCAATGCCTTCATTGAAGCGCTGATGCCCTCCATCGACTATGAAATCGATATCAACTCGCCTCAAACGGCGACCGTGCCCGAAGAGAAAAAAGGGTTCTTTCAGCGGCTGTTTTCTAAATCAAAGAAAGAGTCAGAACGCGAAGACAGCGGCATCAAAGAATACAGTACCGCAGATTAGTATGGGCGGTGGCCCCGCTTTTGCCATGGCATAGATTTTTTCCGCTATTCATACTCAACCGCCTCATTATGCGATCGATTTGGACCGGTGCAATCGGTTTTGGCCTGGTGAATATACCAGTGAAAGTGCTTAGCGCAGTTGATTCCAGCAGCCTGGATCTCGATATGTTGGATAAAAAAAACTACGCGAACATTAAATATCGGCGCGTCAATGAAAGTACGGGTAAAGAAGTAGCCTGGGAGAACATCGTAAAGGGTTATAAGTACGATGATCAGTATATCGTATTGACCGATAAAGATTTCGAAAAAGCAAGTCCGGAAAAAACTAAAATCATTGAAATCCAGGAATTCGTCAAAGAATCGGAAATCGATACGCTCTACTTCGATACGCCCTATTATCTGCAGCCTGGGAAATCTGGCCTGAAAGCTTACCACTTACTCTATAAGGCCCTACAGAAATCCAAGAAGGTCGCCCTGGGCACTTTTGTGATGCGGACGGTGGAAAACTTCTGCATGCTCAAGGCTATGAAAGGCAACCATATTGTTCTTTTTAAGCTTCGCTTCCCAGAACAAATCCGAGAAGTAGACGACATCAAAATTCCTAAAAACCTGACCGCAAAACCCTCGGAATTAAAAATGGCAGAGGCGCTCATCGATCAACTAACCCCCAAAAAATTCTCTATTGATAAATACAAGGACACCTATAGTCAGGCCTTACTAAAAATCATCAAATCAAAAGCCAAAGGTGAAAAAGTCAGCCAGCCTAAATTCAAATTAAGCCATAGCAAAGCGCCGGATCTAATGGAGCAGCTCAAAGAAAGCCTTAAACCTAAAAAAGCCAGCTAATGGGTTTAAAAGAATACAAGCAAAAACGAGATTTTAAACAATCTCCAGAGCCGACCGAATCCCGTAGATCTTCCCCGAGCGGAAATCCGCCCCTTTTTGTCGTCCAGAGGCACCATGCATCCCGACTTCACTATGATTTACGTATCGAGTGGAAAGGGAAATTGCTAAGCTGGGCCGTACCCAAAGGTCCGTCTATGAACCCATCAGACAAGCGTTTGGCCGTCCAGGTAGAGGACCACCCACTCTCCTATGCTGATTTCGAAGGAACCATCCCCGAAGGGAATTACGGCGCCGGCATGGTAAGTATTTGGGATCAGGGTACCTATCAACCCGTCGATACCGACTCGGAGGCCATCTCCTCGCGTCAGTTCGCCAAAGACTTAAAAGAAGGCAGCATCAAAATCAGACTAAACGGCAAAAAGCTAAAAGGTGAGTTTGCCCTGGTTCGCATGAAAAAGGAGGAAAAAAACTGGCTCCTCATTAAACACCATGACCGATATGCAACCCAAAAGGATTATGACAGCGAATCCTTAGCCTCCAAGAACGCCTTGGAATACACCAAGAAGAAATCCTCCAACAAAAAAGAGACACCCAAAGAATCGTCCAAAACTTCCCGTAAAAAAAAAGTCCAAGCGGATCGTAGGATTAGCCTGGGGACTCCAGATAAGCCAATTCGACCCATGCTCGCCCAGGCCGATGGTCAGCCCTTTGATGACCCCAACTGGATTTTCGAACTGAAATGGGACGGCTATCGAGCTATTGCAGAAATCTCCTCCCATGGGATTGCCCTTTATTCCAGGAATGGGACCAGCTTTGCAAAGCGGTTTCCATCAATTATTGAAGCACTGAATCAAGGTTTCCCCTCCATGGTGATCGACGGTGAGATCGTTGCCGTAGATGAACATGGGATTTCGAGATTCTCGTTGATTCAGCCGGAAGGATTCTCCTCATCCACCGATTTGCTATACTATGTTTTCGACCTCCTGGAATACGAAGGAGAATCGCTGCGAGAACAGCCCCTGACGGATAGAAAAGCAAAACTGAAGAGGGTTCTACCTGAAAATTCCCGGATCCGGTATGTGGATCACATCGAAAAGAACGGAACCCCTTTCTTCCAAGCCCTAAAGAATCAAGGACTCGAAGGATTGATTGCGAAGCGCAAAGACAGCCTTTACCGGGAGGGAAGCCGCTCCACCTCATGGCTAAAAATAAAAAATCAGCAAACGGAAGAAGCCGTTATCGCCGGATTTACTAAATCTCGATCCATGGCCGCTGAATTTGGGGCTTTGGTCTTGGGTGTTTACCAAGAGGATCGGCTGGTATATATTGGTCATACGGGTACGGGTTTCAGCCTCCGAACCATGAAGGCACTGCATAAACGCCTACTGGCCCTAGAAACCGATCAGAATCCATTTGGAAAAAAAGTCAAACTCAATAATCCAGTTACCTGGGTTAAACCAGAATTGGTTTGCCAAATTAGCTATACGGAAATCACAGAATCAGGCAGCAGACGCCACCCCGTCTTCCTTGGCCTGCGCGAAGACAAAGATCCCCGAGAAGTAAAAGGGGAACGCCTTCAAAGCGGTCCCGCCTCGACGGAAAATCGCACGCAAAAATCTCTTTCCATGAATCAGAAAAAGCAACCAAGAAAATCTGTCAAGCTCACCAATCTCGACAAAGTATACTGGCCTGACCAACCCTATCTCAAAAGAGACCTAATTGAATACTACAGCGCCATTTACAAGTACATCATCCCCTATCTGCGCGATCGCCCCCAGTCTATGAAAAGGCACCCCGATGGCATTCATGGAAAATCCTTCTACCATAAAGATGCAGGAGAGCAAGCCCCTTCCTGGCTGGACACCTATGCAGACTGGTCCGAGACTTCTCAAAAGACCGTCCATTATCTTCTATGCAACAACAAGCCCTCATTGCGGTATATGGCAAATCTAGGTTGCATAGAAATCAACCCATGGCATTCTCGCACACAGCAACCCGACTATCCTGACTATTTGGTCCTCGATCTGGACCCTTCCGAAAAAAATCGTTTTTCCCAGGTCGTCGATGTCGCGCTTACTATTCGGGAAATCTTGGAAAAACTCGATGTTAAATCCTATTGCAAAACGTCTGGGGCAACCGGGCTCCATGTGTATCTTCCTCTAGGGACCCAATACACTTACAAGCAAGCGAGACAGTTTGCACAAATTATCATGACCCGTGTCAATGAGTGGATGCCCGATTCTACCACCCTAGAAAGAAGCCTGAAAAAAAGAAAGAAGGATCAGATCTACCTCGATTATCTGCAAAACAAAGAAGGCGCCACCCTTGCTTCTGCTTATAGCTTGAGGCCGCTCCCCGGGGCACCCGTATCCACCCCTTTGGAATGGAAGGAATTAAATTCCAACCTGGATCCCTTGCAATTCAATATAAAAAACATAGAGAAGCGCCTGAGCAAGAAAGGCGATCTATGGGCGCCTGTTCTAAAACGGGGCATCGACATGAAAAAGATCCTTGACCGGTGGTAAGCTGCTCTATGCGGCGGATAAAATCCTGAAGGGCCGGAGCCAGCCCTGCACGGGATTCCTTTTCCCATTGTTTGCCGCCTGCAAATCGGGCATTGCTGATATTGAAAGTCTGGTGAATCTCGGTAGAAGCCGGCTTGGATTTCCTCCTGCTCAGCTTGCTTGGGGCTTTCACCCTATATGAGTCGCAGCAAAAAAGCAAACGGGACAAAAATAGATCTCTCTACTTTGTCCCGTCAATGTCCCGTCGAGTCGGCTTCTCGGGACAATTTTCGAACCAATTTCTGAATGATTTGAAAATATTAATCCAATCTATGCAGGACTAATTCTATCTCGAACCTTCTATTTTTTAAGCTTTCTTTATTTATTAAGGAAAGCTTTGTTTTTAAATTTTGATGGTGCAAATGTATTCACTTTTGTAACACCACGCAACTGTTTTACTCAATTTTTTAGCAATCATGAACTACTTTTCCTTTAACCCAGATTACGCATTAGAGAATGGGTATTGAAAGTTTTGGGATTGAGCCCAAAGGGATCGGAACCATTTTCGTCGTCTTTTCACTAAGGCTATTTTTAAGACAATTTGGTCGTTAATTTTCTCAAAATAGGCGCCAATAG
>CAZYEZ010000076.1:0-10934 GCA_964646775.1 uncultured Chitinophagaceae bacterium
ATATAAAATCAGTCCGCTGATATAATTTATAGTTGGGGCCCTAGGGCAAAATTAATCAATCTACAGTTTCTGTCTGACCTGTCATTGGCCGGACGGATACTGTATTGTGGTAAAATCTTTATTCCAAAATACAAAGATGAAGAGGCCCGTTTAATTCAGGGACAGCATGAACCAATAATCACAGAAAGTCTTTTTTATAGGGTGCAGGACGTTCTGGATGGTAACAAACGCAAGGAAAGGCCAAATACAAAGATAGCTTCCAACGAAAATTTACCATTGCGAGGTTATTTGGTATGCCCTAACTGTTGCCGAATGATAACAGGAAGTGCTTCAAAAGGAAAGTATAGCCTTTACTACTATTATCATTGTCTTGCTTCCTGCGGTTTCAGGCATCGTGCAGATGATGCCAATGAACTTTTTGTTAAAGAATTAAGAAAGTATGTATCACATCCGGCTGTTGTAGATTTGTCCAAGATGATCATTGCAAAAGCCTATCAAATTCAGTTCAAGCGAAAGCAAAGTGGCAGTAAGCAAATTATTGAGGAGATTGATAAACTTAATATAAAGCTGTCTAAAGCCAGAGAACTGTTACTAAATGATGCGATTGATGCGGGAGATTACAAAGACATAAAAGCACAATGTGAATCCAGGATAGCCCAGTTAGAGGCACAGCTTGCAGAACAAACGAATGTGACATCTATGGCTAAGATAGAAAGGCAGCTTGATAAAATCATAAATACGTTAACCAAAATCGACATAATGTTTGAGGAGGGTACTGTTACGGAGAAGCGAAATATAATAAGTTCGATATATGCCGAAAATATCGATTTTGATGGTTTACAATACCGAACTTCTCGGCTCAATAGTGTAGTTAGTTGTATTTATCAGATAAACAATAACTTATACCAAATAAAAAACCGGAAAGACGATGATATTTTTCGCCTTTCCGGTGAGGTAGCCTCGCCAAGAATCGAACTTGGATCTAAAGTTTAGGAAACTTCTATTCTATCCATTGAACTACGAGGCCCGAAGGTTTATTGAAGTTCGCAAAAATAAGCTGACCCTGAGAATATACCAATTGGATTATCTAGGATCTCCGATCAACCCATTCCAAGGTCTCTAAAAGATGCACCAGGTCTTTTCTTAGGAATTCATGGACTGGAGCCAGCGAATCGGCGTTGGGGGTCACGTCAAAATATAAGGCCCCTCGGAGAAAGTGTTGGACGGAGTCGGTTGCATAGAACTGGTAGGCAGAAGCGGCATCTCCGCCTACCTGGTAAAAGCCCCCATAGACATTTGCTTCTGTTCGTTGTATCTCGAAGTCTTCGATGTAGTCCGCTCTTTTACTGTGATACATGGTCATCTCATAATGGTCGGATAATAGATGATGCAGTCCGTCCCGACCTTTCACCATTTTGTAGCTTAAATATATTTTGGCGCCCATTTCTGGGAAGTGTACATTGATCCAATAATCTTCTTCTTTAGACTCCGAATCTCCAAGGGTGTCTTTTTCAACGCGTCCGTACTGGGGGTATTCGAAATGATAAGGGAACCCCGGTTCATGGAAGGTTTGATATGCCCGGTCTGGCAGATCAATCCTATAGTAGCCTTTGGGTTTGGGCACCGGAGAAGACGGCCGGCAGGATAGCAGGATGATCATGAAGGGGAATAATGCGAGCCATTCTCGTCTCATGGGCCCAAATCTATGGAATTTAGGTTGACCTTTCGGGGAAATTCTCAGGCAGCTGCCAGAGTTTTGCTAATTTCGCTCCTTAACACTCGTAGCTATGCAACAGGATAAACCACAGGAGCAACAACTTAATATTGAACTTTCAGAAGACATGGCAGATGGCACGTATTCGAATCTGGTGGTCATTACTCATTCGTTTGCCGAATTTGTTTTTGATTTTGTGAATGTGATGCCCAACGTGCCCAAGGCCAAAGTGAAATCCCGCGTGGTGATGACACCCCAGCACGCCAAACGATTTATGAGGGCATTGATTGAGAATGTGAAACGATACGAAGCACAACAAGGTGTTATTTCGGAGCAGGAGCCCATGCATGTTCCATTTAATTTTGGAGGAACAACCGGGGAGGCCTAGTTTCAAAGTATTCATAGAATAATCCATGGACGAAAAGATTATTATTCTGGATTTCGGATCTCAGTATACGCAGCTTATTGCGCGCGCCATCCGAGAACTTCATGTTTATTGCGAGATTCTTCCTTTTGATCGCCCGATTGCTCCGAGTTCAGCGCTCAAGGGTATTATCCTATCCGGTAGCCCCTGTTCCGTCTTGGATTCAGAACACCCCCATACGGATCTCAAAAAGCTCGCATCCATAGCCCCGGTACTGGGCATTTGTTATGGAGCCCAGCTGCTGGCCTCCCAGTTTGGAGGGGAAGTTGGCAAGTCCGCCCATCGAGAATACGGGAGGTCCCACCTGGTTGAGGTTGCCGATGATCCCCTTTTTGCAATGGTTGAAGATGACTCTCAAGTCTGGATGAGTCATAGCGATACGATCCGGCGTCTGCCTCAGGGCTTTGAAGTCATTGCCCGAACCCGGAATATTCCTGTGGCTGCGTTTCGAGCTCCTGCCCAATTTTCGCCGTTCCCGGTCTACGGCATCCAATTCCACCCGGAAGTCACCCATAGTACGGATGGGCGGCAACTTTTGAAGAATTTCGTATTTGATGTTTGTGGAGCGCAGCCTCTTTGGACGCCTTCTGCATTTATAGAGGAAACGGTGTCTACCCTTAAAGAGCAGTTGGGTGATGCGAAGGTGGTCATGGCCCTGAGCGGAGGCGTCGATTCAACCGTGGCCGCGAGCCTGATCCATCGAGCCATTGGAGATCGGCTTTATTGCTTGTTTGTGGACAACGGTCTTCTTCGGAAAGGAGAATACGACCAGGTCCTGGAAGGTTATGAACACTTAGGCTTAAATACGATTGGTATCAATGCGCGGGATTTGTTTTACTCCGCTTTGGCGGGTGTAACCGATCCGGAAGCCAAACGGAAAATTATAGGAGGCAAGTTCATCGAGGTGTTTCAGCAAGAGGCCTTAAAAATCGAAGACGTCAAATTCCTGGGTCAGGGGACCATTTACCCGGACGTGATCGAATCGGTATCTGTCCACGGACCGTCGGTGACCATTAAGTCTCACCATAATGTGGGTGGGCTGCCGGAGTTAATGGATTTGGAACTGGTCGAGCCGCTCCGCTTCCTGTTCAAAGATGAGGTGCGAAGAATTGGCAAGGAAATGGGTATTGATGAGATCTTTTTACAACGCCACCCTTTCCCCGGCCCGGGTCTAGGAATCCGTATTTTGGGAGAAGTAACCGAGGAGAAGGTCCGGCTGCTCCAGGAGGCAGATGCCATTTACGTTCGGCAACTTCGAGATAGCGGATTGTATCATCAGGTTTGGCAGGCGGGTGCAATATTGTTGCCCGTTCAATCCGTAGGCGTTATGGGTGATGAGAGAACTTATGAATTTACCCTGGCGCTGAGGGCGGTTACCTCCATAGATGGGATGACCGCAGACTGGGCGCCTTTGCCTTATGATTTTCTAGCTAAGGTTTCCAATGAGATCATCAATTCGGTGCGAGGGATTAATCGTGTGGTGTATGACATTTCTTCCAAACCCCCAGCAACCATTGAATGGGAGTAGCCGTCGATTCCATCTATGAGAAAGTTATTTTTTTTCCTCGCTATCCTAACCCTTTCCAGCTCCGCTGCATTGCCTGTGCAGGCGCAGTTCTGGAAGAAGATCTTTGGATCCAAGGAAGACCGACATCAAACCAAGGATGACGAAGAGCGGGCCGAAGAGGATCGGCCATCCAGGAAGGAGCCATCCTTGATCTTCCGGTATCCTGAGTCGGAAAGAAAAGATCGCTATCGCATAGACCTCCTACTTCCTTTGCACCTCGATGAAATGGTCGAGGGGGATCGTCCCCAGTTTCGCGGGAGGGTGCCCGAGAAAATCAGCAGTGCCATGGAATTCTATCAGGGAGCAAAGATTGCCGCAGATTCTCTGGGTTCCATGGGACTTTCCCTAGATATCCATGTGCAGGATATTGCCTCTGGCAATACGCCGCCCCATGCATTGATTGAATCCGCAGGCCTGGATACGAGTGCCTTAATCGTAGGTTTTGTGCAAAGCACCCATATCGATCCTCTAGCTCGTTTCAGCCGGGAACGGAATATCAATTTTGTTTCGGCGCTTTCCCCTTCCGATGCGGGCGTTATAGAGAATCCATTCTTTACCCTGATACAGCCGACTTTGAAGACCCATTGTGAGGAGTTGGCGGCGCGGATGAAGCGCAGCCATCGAAAGCTGAGCCCCATCCTTTATTACCGAACTTCCCGCCCTGTCGATAAGGAAGCCCAAAGGTATCTCACGGGGGCCTTGCCTCACTCGACCCGAAGGGTTCAAGTCAACCAAATGCCAGCGATTCAGGAACTGGAGCCCTTGTTGGATCCCCAGTCCGTGAATGTCATGGTCATGGGTATTATGGACCCATCCTATGCCGAATCACTGATGCGGCAGCTGTCCGATAGTTTCCCAGACTATGATTTTGAAGTCTATGGGATGCCTTCTTGGAAAGGGATGAATAGTCTTAAGCAAGCGAATGCTTACCCGAACCTAGCCATTAACATGACTTCACCCTTCCACTACGATACCAGTACCCCATTGGCCATTGAGATTGCAAGAAAATATCAGGATCAGTTTGGAGGGATTCCTTCGGAGTTTGTATTTCGGGGATATGAGCTGGTTTTTTGGTTTGGCCAGCTGCTCAATAAGTACGGATCCGTATATAATTCGCAAGTCCAGGACAAGCAAGAGAGTCCAATCACTGGCTTTGATTTGCGCCTGAACAAGGATGATTTGGGCAAGCCGATTTATGTGGAGAACAAGAAACTCTACCTTTTCAGATACCAGGGCAGCACCTATACGGTAAACTAGGCCTTCGACCCGCGCCCCTCCATGCTTAAGAGGAAGGCTAGGCGGTCTGCTGCATTCTGCGGGTCTTCTGGTGTAATAGGTAATAACCCAAAACATAGAGCAAGAGAACGAGGCCTAAAATTATCTCCCAGGGAAGGGAACGCATGGTCCAGGTAAGACCGACGAGCCCGAGGTTGACGGCTACGAGTAGAATGGTTAAACCTCGGGGTGAGAGCCCCAAATCCAAGAGCTTATGATGCACATGTTGGCGGTCGCCCTTGAAGGGATTTTTACCCTGTGCCAGGCGGTAACCAAAGACCCTTAGGGCATCGATCATAGGAAGCGAGATGTTCACCAGAAGAAGAAGGCTTAGATGGGGAGCGTTGGTAGCCAAGGATGGATAAACGAAGGATAGGCGCATAGGCCAGATCGTAAGGGCTATCAATGCAAATCCAAGAAATAAGGATCCGTTATCCCCTAGAAATAGACGAGCGGGGTGCCGATTAAAAGGTAAAAGCCCCAGAAGGCCTCCGGCGATGCTAAAACATACGAAAGCCGCGCCGTATGCACCGAGGCTAAGAAAGGCCAGTCCAATCACGCCGGCTTGGACCATACCCAGGGCGGCCGCCAGCCCGTCGACCCCATCAATGAAGTTGAAGGCATTGGTGTAGTATAAGATCAGCAGGCCCGAGGCGATCCCAATGGGGATCATGCCGGCTTCGATACCTGGGAGCGCCGGAATCTGAATGCCACCAAAATACACGACCAAGGCTACGGGAAACAGTTGAGCCAAGAGCTTGATTCCCGGCCTTAGGTGGAATCGATCGTCCAGCAGCCCGATGAAAAAAAACATCAGCGCCGATGCATTAAAAAATAACCAGGGGGGGAAGGCGGCCGATATAAAGGAACTCGTGAGAAGGTAGGCGATAACCAGGGCCACCCCGCCTAATTGGGGTACTTTTCGCCCATGGGTTTTGCGGTCGTTGTCCGGAACGTCCAGCCATTGCCTTTTGGTGGCGAAGCGAATAAGAATGGGGGCAAGGGTGAAGCTGATGATGGCGGCCATGCCTACGCCCATTAGAAGGGGGAGAGCGGGATGGGTCAGGTTCATGAATTTCCGCGAATTTTGAGATGGGGTAACCGCAGATTTTCCTGATGAAACTGATGCACCAGCCGATAGAAGTTAAATCCTGGCTGCTGCATTCCATAGGCAATGGCGTGGCGTAGGCGGACTGGGTCGACGCCTTCCATCCGAATTTTTTGAATCATCTCCCAGGCTCGTCTGGTAAATAAATATAATCGACGCTCGGTTAGCTCTTTCTGATCCGTCAAGAACTCCTCGATGCCCGCCGCCAAGTCTGCGATGCCTTGATTCTCCGTAGAAACGGTTTTGAATACCCGGGTTTCTTTTTCTCCCTTGCTGCGCTCATGGGCTAGGATGCGAAGATTTTGAACCATGCGCTCTGCCTGGTCGCGATCCGCCTTGTTGACGACGAAGAGGTCGGCAATTTCCATGATCCCGGCCTTCATGGTTTGAACCACGTCACCGGCTTCCGGAACCAAGGTGACCAGGGTGCAGTCCGCAAGGCCGGCAATTTCCACCTCGCTTTGACCGACCCCTACGGTTTCTACGATGATGTAATCAAAAGGCGCCTGCTTGACCAAATCTGTAATCTCTAGAATTTTTGTACTGAGTCCCCCCAGAGAACCTCGAGAAGCGAGGGAGCGAATATATATATTGGGATCGGTGAAAAAGTCGGCCATTCGTATGCGGTCTCCCAATAAGGCACCAAAATTGAAAGGGGAAGAGGGGTCGATGGCCAGGACGGCCACGCGCTTGCCCGCCGCAGACCAATGTTTGAGCAATGCATTCACCAAGGTACTCTTTCCAGCACCCGGGGGGCCGGTGATTCCTATTACCCGGGCCTGGGTGGTACCTTCTAACTTCATTAGTAAAGACTCAGCTCCCGGGTCTTCGTTTTCCAAAAGGCTTATACCTCGAGCGATCGATCGGACTTCTCCTCTTTTTATTTCCTCTAATAATTTATTTATACTTTCCCGCACTAAAAAGGGTTTATTCTGGTTTTGATAAGGATTGAATCAACGAATGACTAGTCTTGGCAAATTTAAGGCCTTGGTCCCTAAATGGAAGGATCCGGCAAACATCGCAATTTTTTGCCTTCTAGGCATGGTCGCGGGTTTTTTGTTTTCTCGGGTTTTATTGACCCTTAGTATGGCCTTGATGGGAGCGAACGCCTTGCGGGGCGGTGGAACCCTAACCCTCTGCCAGCGGCGATACCTGTATTGGGGTATCGCTTGGGTGGGATTATATGGTCTATCGGGACTCTGGTCCTCAGACATCAATCGATGGTGGGAGCATTTTATGGAAAAATGGCCCCTTGCTTTGCTGCCTGTTGCCTTTGCTCTTACCCCCCGTTGGAAACCCAGCGATATGAAGCTCCTTCTCTGGGGCATGGGTCTCGCATTGCTGGTGGGGACGGGATATAGTTTTTTCCTTTTCCTTGAGGCGCCGGCAGCCATTCTCCAAAGTTATGGATATGCGAAGGTCATGCCCACGCCGGCCGAAGGCGATCATATTCGCTTTAGTCTGTTGATTGCGCTATACCTGTTTCTGGTCCTGCAGTCTTGGCCTCTGTTCGAACGTATTCCGGAGCGGGTGACCCTGGGCGTACTGCTGAGTTTGCTGGTGCTTTACCTCCATTTTCTAGCAGCCCGGACGGGGCTTCTAGTCCTCTATCTTGGCTTGCTGACCCTCGGGCTGCGCACATTGATCCAAGGTTCCTGGTGGCGAGGGATGGCCCTCATGCTGATCTTGGCGCTTGGTTTGGTCTTGGCCGTGCGCATGATTCCGACGCTATCGGCCAAATGGGGATATGTTGCCTATACCATAGCCCAGTGGGAAGAAGGAAACAGGTCCATGGATTATTCTGATCTGGGTCGTTGGGTGTCCTGGGACCTGGGGATTCAGATGCTGAAAACCAGCCCATGGATTGGGGTCGGAGCGGGCGATCAGTATGCGGCCATGCGGTCTGCCTTCGCTTCTGCTTATCCAGACCTGCCCGCCGATCGTGTGCTGCTCCCCCACAATCAGTTTTTGACCATGGCCTTGGCGATGGGGATACCTGCCACCTGCGTGTTTATCTGCTGGTTTTTTTATCCCTTCCGGTATTTTCGTTCCGGGCGATCGGGGTTTTACCTCGCCTTAATCGGCCTATCTCTGTTTTGGCCCCTTTGGATTGAGCCCATCTTAGAGATTCAATTTGGCGTATTTGTCTATGCGGTCGTGGGAGGCATAGCGCTTAAAATATTTTACTCCTTGAAAGAGGAGGAAACCTAGGTTCTACTTTGGACGAAGATTTTTCTGCTCCCAGGTCTTTTTTTATTCCTTTTTGGTATCTTGAGGGGAGCTTATGAATTTCGTACCGCTTATATCCCTGCCCTTGGTGGTTTATCCCGGAGAATCGGTCAATCTCCATGTAAAAGAAGAGCCTTTTCTCTCGCTGGTCAAAGACTGCTTTGCAGAGAATAAACCCTTTGGGATACTTACCCAAGTTAAACGGCAGACGACGGAGTTTGGCACTTTGGTTCAAATTAGCGAATGGGTCAATGCCCATGAGGATGGCGGTGTCGATCTGCGCATCAAAGGGGAACAAGTGATTCAGGTTCTCGAACATGTGAGCTCGGTGCCGGAAAAACCTTATGCAGGGGCCATTGTCCAGTACCCTCATAATGTGATGGACAAAGGAGATTCAAAAATATCGGAGGCGATACTACAGTCCGTTCAGCATATGCTTTCCCTGTTGGGCGTCTCAGATCGGCTGGTTTTGGAAGGAATACCTAAGTCCTATGAAATCGCCCATTATGTTGGATTTGGTCTCGAAGAAGAATACGAAATCCTACAGATACTCACCGAGATTCAGCGGCTAGAGTACATTCGCCGGCACCTCCATCAGATCGGTACGGTGGTCGATGAGCTCGAGCGGATGAAAGAACGGGTTCAGATGAATGGTCATTTTCGCCATATCTCCCCGAAGGATACCGACGATTGATCCTTCTCCTGGTCCGCGGGAAGAGAAATGAGCGCGGCCCGCGCGGGCCGCGATTCTTTTTCGATTCATTGCAGGGAGACTATAATTTACAGTTAATTTACTATTTTGGAATCTTTTTCAACTAAAATTGAATTGCATGTTGCCGAATATCTGCATTGATTGGGGAAATACCTATGTGAAGCTGGCTCTTTTTGAAGGAGGGGAAGATCTGACCCTCCGGGAGCGTTGGGTGGTAGACCCCAGCGAAGCGATCGAAAAAGCGCAGGAGATCATGGATGCCCATCAGCCCGCCAAAGGAATCCTTAGTTCCGTCTCTTCTGAGTCTGAAGATCTGGAGGCGCAGATGCGTTCTTCGCTGCGCGCATTTTTGAAGTTAACCAATGATACCCGGGTGCCGATGATGAATGCTTATACTTCTTCGGAAACCCTGGGAGCCGATCGGCTCGGATTGGCCGTTGCGGCCCATGCCCTCTATCCCGATTCTCATAATCTGGTCATCAGCTTGGGAACTTGCATTACTTATAATTTTGTGCAGAAGCGCAAGGCGTTTCGGGGGGGAGCCATATCCCCTGGACTACGGATGCGGCTGAAAGCCATGCATGCGTTCACCGATCGACTCCCAGAGGTCTCCTTGGAAGGAGAAACCTTGCTTTTGGGTTATGATACGGAGACCTGCATTCGAAGTGGGGCGGTGTTCGGAATGGCCGCCGAAATCGACGGCATTATTGCCTCCTATAAGGAGCAGTACGAGGACTTTAACGCGATCTTAACGGGGGGAGATGCCCCCTTCTTTGAAGGAAAGATAAAAAGCAAGATATTTGCCGACCCCGATCTGCTTCTCAAGGGGCTCCAACTAATATTAAATTATAATGTCCCAACTAAGTATTAGGGTTTGCGTCGGTTTTTTACTCCTCTTTTTTCTTACCAGTAGCGGGGTTCTTGCCCAAGGATTTTCGACCAAGAACGGAGAAACCTCCCCCTACTCCCGTTTTGGAATTGGAGAGCAAAAAACCGGTCTTCAGGCCATGCTTCGAGGGATGGGACATATATCCACGGCTTATCAGGATCCTTTCTCGGTCAATTTCTCCAATCCCGCCTCCTATTCATTTCTACGGATGACGACCTATGAGGCCGGGGGCATGGGATCTGCCAAGACCATTCAATCGGATCAACAGTCCTACCGGACGGGTATGGCCACCCTCAGTCATTTGAACCTGGGCATTCCCTTAAGTCCATCTATGGGTATGAGTCTGGGACTCCGGCCGGTTTCTCGGATGTATTACCTCTTTAATGACACCAGCCATTGGGATGGCCTAGGGCGAGTGATCGCCAGCGATACGGGCCTGGGTTCGATCAATTATGGCTTTTTGGGCTTCTCAGCCCAATGGAAAGGGTTTAGTCTAGGCGCCAATTTGGGCTATATGTTTGGTTCTTTATATCAGACCCAGGCCCTCGTAGGGATTGACACGGCGCGCTATCCTTCGGCCGTATTTGGACAGGCCACCAGCATTGGCAGCTTCTATTATGAGCTTGGTGCCTTATATCAGGTGACCCTGAAAGACGATCTTAGGCTTCGTCTGGGCGCCACGGCTCAGCTCAAGCAGGCTTTGGATGCCAAGCATTCGGCCTACTGGTATTCCCGGTCGGCCATTCTTAATGGGGCTATTCATGATACCACTTTGCGCCAACCTGGAATCGAGGGGAAAGTGGTCCTGCCGGCGCAGTTTGGATTTGGTCTGCAGCTGGAGAAAGATCAGCAATGGCTGATCGGCCTGGACTTGAAATGGACCCAATGGGAGGATTATCGGCATTTTGAACAGACGGATTCTTTTCAAGCGCAAACCTTGCGCCTGGGAGCCGGGATGTCTTATACGCCGGATGCGAAGAGTTTAAATGCGTATTTTGAGCGGGTTACCTATCGAA